>NZ_JBXASW010000001.1:157969-256522 GCF_058809745.1 Variovorax sp. MPBD4-3 | reverse complement strand
GTGGTGGCGGAAGCAGCCTCCCGTTCGTCGGTATCGGCGGCGGGGCGCCAGGCGCCGCTCCTGACGCGGCGGCGGACACCGGCCCCTATCACTACCCCCAGGCCAAGACCGACGAAGAAGCGGCGCGCTTCCTTCTGCAGGCGCAGTTCTCGGCCTCCGACGCGGAAATTGCCGATGTGCGCGCCAAGGGCTATCTGCCCTGGCTCAGCGAGCGCTTCGGCGCGGCACGCGCGTCCACCGCGTGGGACTGGACCAATGGCAGGCCCTACGGCAGCGTCGACATCGAACCGATGATCTGGCGCGAGCTGATGGTCTCCCCGGATCCGGTCCGCAAGCGCATGGCATTGGCGCTCAGCGAGATCTTCGTGGTCTCGGCCAACGAGATCGGCTCCAGCTGGCCCGTCCACATGATGGCCCAGTACTGGGACGTGCTGGTCGCAGGCGTCACCGGCAACTTCCGCCAGCTGCTGGAAGACGTCACGCTGAACCCCGCGATGGGCTTCTACCTGAACACACGCGACAACCGCAAGGAAGACGCGTCCGGCCGCCAGCCCGACGAGAACTACGCGCGCGAGGTCATGCAGCTCATGACCATCGGCCTGTACCAGCTCAACGGCGACGGCACGCTCAAGACCGGCGCCGACGGCCAGCCGATCGAGACCTACGTGCAGGACGACGTGTCGAACCTCGCGCGCGTCTTCACCGGCTACGACCTTGACATCAAGCCCGCCGAGCGCAACAGCTTCACCACGCCGGGCGGCGGCGTCATCGAGGCCAATGCCTGGACCACGCGTGCGATGGCCTTCACATCCGCGAAGCACTCGATGCTGGAGGCCCGATTCCTCGGCGCCACGGTTCCCGCCGGCACGCCCGGCCCGGCGGCGCTGAAGACCGCGCTCGACACGCTCTTCAACCACCCGAACGTGGCCCCCTTCATCGGCAGGCAGTTGATCCAGCGGCTGGTGACGAGCAACCCCAGCCCGGCCTACGTCAAGCGCGTGGCCGACACCTTCGCGAACAACGGCGCGGGCGTTCGCGGCGACATGAAGAGCGTGTTTGCCGCCGTGCTGCTGGACGACGAGGCGCGTGAACCCGCGGGCCTGGCCAACCCCAACTTCGGCCGCCTGCGCGAGCCAATGCTGCGGCTCGTGCAATGGGGCCGCACCTTCGGCATCGGCTCGTCCAAGGACACCTGGAAGATCGACAACACCTCCGACCCGAGCCGGTCCCTGGGCCAGAGCCCGCTGCGTTCGCCCTCGGTGTTCAACTTCTTCCGGCCGGGCTACGTGCCGCCGGCAACGGCCATCGCCAGCAACAAGATGGTCGCGCCCGAGTTCCAGCTGGTCAACGAGACCAGCGTTGGCGGCTACCTCAACTTCATGCAGGACAAGCTGCTCAACGGCTTCGACGGCAAGGACGTGACGGCCAGCTACGCGGCCGAGAAGGCGCTGAGCGCCGACCCCGCCGCGCTGGTGCGCCGGCTCAACCTGCTGCTCGCAGGCAACCAGCTGTCGGCCGGCACGGTGGCGCTCATCACCGATGCGCTCTCCAAGGCACCGCTCGTGAACCCCGGCACCGACGCCGCGCGGCTCAACCTCATCTGCGCCGGCGTACTGCTGGTGATGGGCTCGCCCGAATACCTCGTCCAGAAATGAAGCACACGGGAGCGATCCGCACATGTACCTGATCAATCCAGCCGAGCACACGCGCCGCGCCTTCCTGCGCCGCGCGGGCCACCTCGCGATGGCCGGCACCGCGATGCCGTTCGCGATCAATCTCGCGGCGATGGGCGAGGCCGCCGCCCAGGGCGCGCCCGGCGATGACTACAAGGCACTGGTCTGCATCTTCCTGTTCGGCGGCAACGACTACGCCAACACCCTCGTTGCCTACGACGACGCCAGCTACGCCAGGTACAGCAGCATTCGCGGCGCCATCGCACTGCCTTCGGACGCTGCGCTCGCGCTCACCGAGCTCAAGCCGACGACCCCGCTTGCCGGTGGCCGCAAGTACGCGCTGAACCCGAAGATGAGCGGCCTGGCCACGCTGTTCGACCAGGGCCGGATGGCGGTGCAGCTCAACGTCGGACCGCTCATCAAGCCGCTCACGCGCGCGCAGTTCAACAGCGGCAACCGCAGGGACTTCCCGATCCCGCCCAAGCTGTTCTCGCACAACGACCAGCAGTCGGTGTGGCAGTCGTCGTCCCCCGAAGGCTCGACCATCGGATGGGGCGGCAACATCGGCGACCTCGCGCTTTCGCAGAACGCGACGGGGTCGCTGTTCACCTGCATCTCGGTGTCGGGCAACACCGTGTTCCTGTCGGGCGACGAGGCACAGCAATACCAGGTCGGCACGGGCGGTGCGGTGCGCATCGCCAGCGTGAGCAGTGCCAGCGGCAGCGTCTACGGGTCCACGGCGGTCAAGGCGGCCATGCAGCAGATCGCGCAGCAGGCACGCGGCCATACGCTGGAGAACGAATACAACAAGGTCACGAAACGCGCCACCGACGCCGAAGGCAAGATCACTGGCGCCATCCAGATGAACGACCTGGCCGGCTTTCCGAACACCAACCTGGCGGACCAGCTCAAGATGGTCGCGCGCCTGATACGCGGGCGCACGGCCCTGGGCGTGAAGCGCCAGGTGTTCTTCGTGTCGATGGGCGGCTTCGACCTGCACGACGACATCGACACCAAGCAGGGCCCGCTGATGGAGCGGCTGTCCGGCGCCATGGCCGCGTTCCAGGCGCAGATGGATGCATGGAGCCTGTCGGAGAACGTGACGGCCTTCACCGCCTCGGACTTCGGCCGCACGCTGTCGAGCAACGGCAACGGTTCCGACCACGGCTGGGGCAGCCACCATTTCGTGATGGGCGGCGCCGTGAAAGGCAAGGCCCTGTACGGCACGCCGCCGCCGGTGAGCGTGGGCAACAGCTCCGCCGACGAAGACCAGTGGCACGTCGGCCAGGGCCGTTTGCTGCCGACCACTTCGGTGGACCAGTACGCCGCCACGCTGGCGCGCTGGTTCGGCGTGCCGGATGCGGACCTGAACGCCATCCTGCCCAACCTCAGGAACTTCGGCCTGACGGCGCCGAGCGGCATCGCCTATCCGCGCGACATCGGGTTCATGAAATGACCGGACTCATCGGAATGGAAGGCGGGGCCACCATCAGCTTCGCGCCGGAGCTTCCCAGCCCGCCGCAACCGCCGCGCGTGCGCACCATCGATTCGACGTCGATGCCGCTGCACCCCTTCACCAGCGTCGATGCCGCCATTGCGGCGGTGGAAGCGCTCGACGGCGAACTCGAGAAGTTCGAACTCGCGGTGGCCGACAACCTGCAGGACTACCTCGGCGTGCAGATGGCGCAGATCACCGACAGCGCGCTGGCCCGCGGCTGGGAGCCGGTCAGCTTCTTGCAGAAGGAGGGCTTCCGCCTGTATCGCTACGAGGCCATGCGCAGCTACACGAGGCGCGGCAAGCGGCGCTGAACGGTGCTCAGCCGGGCGGCTGCGCCAGAATCCGGTCCAGCTTGTCTATGTCGATCGGCTTTTGCAGGTGGTGGTCGAACAGGCCCTTGGCCGACTGGCCGCCGCTGTCGTTGGCCGAGAAACCCGAGATCGCCACCAGCAGCTTCGGCGCGCCGGCGGCCGCATTGGCACGCAGCTGGCGGGCCACTTCGGTGCCGGGGAAGTCGGGCAGCGTGAGGTCGATCAGCGCGGCATCGAAGCTCTCGGCGGCGGCCGCGTCGAGCGCCTGTCGGGCTGTGTAGGTGCAGCGCGCCGTGTGGTCCTGCAATGTCAGCAGTTCCTGCAACAGGTCGGCCGCGGCTTCGTTGTCGTCGACGATCAGCACATTCACAGCTTTGTTTCTTTCCGGGTTTTCAAGGTCATCAGTATCGCGGGCGCCCGCGCGCGTGGGGGTAGGAGCATGCCTACGTCGGTTGCGGGGCGGCGCTGGCGGCCTCGGGGATCTGCAGCGGCAGTTCGACCACGAAAGTCGAGCCCTCGCCGGAAGCACTCTCCACGCCGATGCGCCCGGCATGCAGGCACACGATCTTGCGCGTGATGTACAGCCCCAGGCCCAGCCCCGCCGCATGCCGGCGGCTGTCGTCGGTGCGTTCGAACTGCTCGAAGATGCGGGCGTGGTCCTCCGGCGCGATGCCGATGCCCTGGTCGCGCACCGCCACCCGGGCGCTGTCGCCTTCGAGACTCACGGTCATCTCCACCGGCTTGCCGCCGCCGTAGCGCAGCGCGTTGGTCAGCAGGTTGGTCAGCACCTGTTCGATGCGGAATTCGTCCCACACGCCGCGCAGTTCGGGCGGTGCGTGCAGCGTGATGACCGAGCCGGCGGCCTCGGCCTGCTGGCGCAGGTTCTCGACCACCGCGCGGGAGAGCGCGCTCAGGTCCACCGGCTTGGTCTGGATGGAAAGGGCATCGCGCCGCATGCGCGTCACGTCGAGCATGTCGTCGATCAGCCGCACCATGTTGCGGATCTGCCGCTGGTCGCGCTCGATCATCGCCGGCAGCCTGTCGGGCGCGAAGTTGGCGAGGTTGCCCTTCGACAGATGCAGCTGGCGCAGCTGGGCCTCGAGGTAGAGCGTGTTCAGCGGCGTGCGCAGCTCGTGCGACACCATCGACATGAAGTCGTCGCGCATGCGCACCGCGCGCTCCAGCTCGCGCTGGGTGTGCTGCAACTGCTGCACCAGCTCTTCCTGCTTGTGGTGGGCGGCCGCGAGCTGGTCCATCTCGTGGCGCAGCGCCTTGCGGTGGCGGTGCAGGTCGACGAACACGTTGACCTTGCTGACCACCGCGTGCGGGTCCAGCGGCTTGTGCAGGAAGTCGACCGCGCCGCTTTCGTAGCCCTGGAAGGCGTAGTTCAGCTCGCGCCCCGCGGCGCTCACGAAGATGATGGGAATGTGCCGGGTGCGCTCGGTCCCGCGCATCAGCTCGGCCAGCTCGAAGCCGTTCATGCCGGGCATCTGCACGTCGACGATGGCCAGAGCGAATTCGTGTTCCAGCAGCAGCGCCAGCGCCGCTTCGGCCGAGGCCGCGCGGTACACCACGCGCCCCGGCGCACGGATGAGCGCCTCCAGCGCCAGCAGGTTCTCCGGCAGGTCATCGACGATCAGCAGCTTGCTCTCGATGTCAATGTTCATGGGCCGACTCCAGTTGCAGAAGCAGGGCTCGCAATTCGCGCAATGGGAGCACGTAGTCGGGGGCGTGGCGCGCGATGGCGGCTTGGGGCATGGTCGGGATCTGAGCTTCTGTCGGGTCCTGTACGGCGGTCAGCCCGCCGGCCAGATGGATGCGGTGCAGCCCCTCGGCACCGTCGTAGTTGGCGCCGGTCAGCAGGAAGCCGGCGAGGGCGGGGCCGTAGGCATCGGCCGCGGATGTCATGAGCACGTCGATGGACGGCCGCGAGAACAGCACGGGCGGCTCGCAGCTCAGCGAAAAGGAGCGCTCGCGCTCGATCGACAGGTGATAGCCCGGCGGCGCGAAGTACAGGCTGCCCGCCGCGAGCGGCATCTTGTCGGCCGCCTCGCGCACCGGAATGGGCAGCCGCTGCGCGAAGATCTCCGCCAGATGGCTTTCGTGTTCCTCGGGCAGGTGCAGCACCACCGTCATCGGGAGGTGCCAGCTTGCGGGCAGGCCCTGCAGCAGGGTGTTGAGCGCGTCGATGCCGCCCGCGGAGGCGCCCAGCACCACGGCCTCCACGCGCTTGTTGGTCGAGCGAAGCCGCCTTTTCATGAGGCCTTGCGGTAGATGCGCTCGGCGCGCGCGTGTGTTTCGAAGCGCTCCGAATAGCCCGAGAAGTCGATGCTTTCCTTCGAGCCCAGTCCCAGGAATCCGCGGTGCGACAGCGACTCGTGGAACAACCCCAGCGCCCGGTCCTGCAACTCACGGTTGAAATAGATGAGCACGTTGCGGCACGACACCAGCTGCGTTTCCGCGAACACGCTGTCGGTCGCCAGGCTGTGGTCGGCGAAGATCACGTCGGCGCACAGCGAGGGGTCGAAGCGCGCGGCCTCGTAGGCGGCGGTGTAGTAGTCGGAGAACGCGCTGCGCCCGCCCGCGCGCTGGTAGTTGGTGGTGTAGCCGCGGATCGCCTCCAGCGGAAAAATGCCCTGGCGCGCCTTCTCCAGCGAGGCCGGGTTGATGTCGGTGGCGTAGATCTGCGTGCGCTCGAGCAGGCCTTCCTCGCGCAGCAGGATGGCGAGCGAGAACACTTCCTCGCCGGTGCTGCAGCCCGCCACCCAGACCTTGACCGAGGGGTAGGTGTGCAGGATGGGCACCACGTGCTGGCGCAGCGCCAGGAAGTACGCCGGGTCGCGGAACATCTCGCTCACAGGGATGGTCAGGAACTGCAGCAGCCGGCCGAACAGCACCGGATCGCGCAGCACGCGGTCCTGCAGCGCCGAGATGCTCGGCAGCCCGAGCTGCTCCAGCGCATGCAGCACGCGGCGCTTCTGCGAGGCCATGGTGTAGTTGCGGAAGTCGTAGCTGTACTTGAGGTAGATGGCCTCCATCAGCAGGCGCAGCTCGATCTCGGTGTCGCTCAGGGGCGGCAGCGGCGGCGCGACCGCCGTGAGCGGCGTCGCGGGAGAACCGGGGCGTGAAGTGGTCACAGGCGCTCCATTTTCGGCATCCACACCCGCAGCAGCGAGAACAACCGTTCCAGGTCCACGGGCTTGGCGAGGTAGTCGTTGGCGCCCGCGGCCAGGCACTGCTCGCGGTCGTCCTTCATGGCCTTGGCGGTGATGGCGATGACCGGCATCTTCTCGAAGCGCGGGTCGGCACGCATGCGGCGCGTGGCTTCCAGGCCGTCCATCTCCGGCATCATCACGTCCATCAGCACCAGGTCGATCTCGCTCACCTGGTCGAGTTTTTCAAGCGCCTCGCGGCCGTTGCGGCCGATTTCCACGGCCGCGCCGCGCTGCTCGAGCGCGCTCGTCAGCGCGAAGATGTTGCGCACGTCGTCGTCCACCAGCAGGATGGTCCGGCCCTCGAAGATGCGGTCGCGTCCGCGCGCCGTCTTGAGCATGCCCTGGCGCTCGCTAGACAGTTCGGCTTCCACCTTGTGCAGGAACAGCGTCACCTCGTCGAGCAGGCGCTCGGGCGAGCGCGCGCCCTTGATGATGATCGAGCGCGAGTAGCGCTGCAGCTCGGTTTCCTCGTCGCGCGTGAGGTTGCGCCCGGTGTACACGATGACCGGCGGGAACGACACGATCTCCTCCGCCGCCATGGCCTTGAGCAGCTCGCTGCCCTGCATGTCGGGCAGCCGCAGGTCGGTGATCATGCAGTCGAAGACACGGGTGCGCAGCAGTTCCAGCGCTTCTTCACCCGAGCCCACGGCCACGATCTCGATGTCGTCGTCCTCGATCAGGCGCATCACGCTTTCGCGCTGCAGCTCGTCGTCTTCCACCAGCAGCACCACCTTGACCTTCTGGGTGAGCTTGTCTTCCAGCCGCCCGAAGACGCGCATCAGCTCGTCGCGCGTGGTCGGCTTCAGCGCGTAGCCGATGGCGCCCATCTGCAGCGCCGCACCCTGCGCGTTGTCGGCGGCCGAGACCACGTGGATCGGGATGTGGCGGGTGTGCGGCGAGTCCTTCAGGCGTTGCAGCAGGTCCAGGCCGGTGCTGTCGGGCAGGCGCATGTCCAGCAGGATGGCGTCGGGCACGAATTGCGTGGCCAGCTCGAAGCCGTCGGCCGCGCCGTGCGCCACCAGGCAGCGGTAGCCGAGTTCGTGCGCCAGGTCGTAGAGGATGTGCGCGAACTGCGGCTCGTCCTCGATCACCAGCACGCGGCGCACCTGGTCGCGCGGCAGCGAGCGGTCGTCCGCGAACTGCGGCGCGGGTACCGGGGAGGGCGGATGGGGCGGGAGCGGCACGGCAGGCGCGGCCGGTGCCAGGCCGACAGGGGCGTGCGCCGGCTTGGGCGTGTAGACGGCCGAGGGCGCTGCCGATGCATTGCCCGGTGCATTACCCGGTGCCTGGGGCGCCCTGGCCGGAAGCTGCAGCACGAAGGTGCTGCCCTGGCCCGGCTGGCTCTGCACTGCGAGCGTGCCGCCCAGCAGATGGGTGAGGTCGCGCGAGATCGACAGGCCCAGCCCCGTGCCGCCGTAGCGCCGGCTGGTGGTGCCGTCGGCCTGGCGGAAGGCTTCGAAGATCAGCTCGTGCTGCTGCGGGTCGATGCCGATGCCCGAGTCGGTAACCGCAAAGCTGGCGCCGCCGTCCGCCGCGGCAGACACCACCAGCGCCACTTCGCCGCGGTCGGTGAACTTGAGCGCGTTCGACAGCAGGTTCTTCAAGATCTGCTCCACGCGCTGGCGGTCGGTCACCAGCGAGGCTGGCGCATCGGGCTTGATCTCGAGGCGGAAGCTCAGGTTCTTCTGCTTCGCCAGCGGGCGGAAGGTGGTTTCCAGGCTCTCGGCAAGCCGGCGCAGGGACACGTCTTCCGGCACCACTTCGAGCTTGCCGGCCTCCACCTTCGAGATGTCGAGGATGTCGTTGATCAGCACCAGCAGGTCGTTGCCCGACGAATAGATCGACTCCGCGAACTTCACCTGCTCCTGCGTCAGGTTGCCCTGCGGGTTGTCGCCCAGCAGCTTGGCCAGGATGAGCGCGCTGTTCAGCGGCGTGCGCAGCTCGTGCGACATGTTCGCCAGGAACTCCGACTTGTAGCGGCTCGCGCGCTGCAGTTCGTCGGCGCGGTCCTCCAGGTCGCGCTGCACGCGGCGCAGCGCGGTGTTGCGCTGGTCCAGCGCCTCGGTGCGCTCCGACAGCTGGCTGTTGGTCTGTTCCAGCTCGGCCTGCTGGTTCTCCAGCATGGCCTGGGAGGCACGCAGCGCACGCGACTGCTCCTCGAGTTCTTCGTTGGCGGTGCGCAGCTCTTCCTGCTGCACCTGCAGTTCCTCGTTGAGCTGCTGGGTCTCTGCCAGCACGTCCTGCAATTGCTCGCGGTATCGCGCCGCCGCCAGCGAGGTGCCGATGTCGTCGGCCACCACGTCCAGCAGCTGGCTGCCGCGCTCGTCCAGCGGGGCCGGCAGGCCCAGTTCGACCACGCCGTTGACCATGCCGTCGCTGCCCACCGGCAGCAGCAGCACGGCCTTGGGCGTCATCTCGCCCAGGCCCGAGTTGACCTTCAGGTAGTCGGCATCCACCGGCTCGACCACCATGCGGCGGCGCTCCGCCGCGGCCTGGCCCACCAGGCTCTCGGTCGGCGAGAAAACCTGCGGCGTGGCCTCGGCCGCGCTGGAGAAGCCGTAGCTCGCGGCCCGACGCAGCGGCCCGTGGCGCTCGCGCACATACATGGCGCCGACCGACGTGCCCAGGTGACGCGAGAAGAACGCCAGGACCTTGCGGCCCATGTCCGGCGCGCTGAGCTCGCCCACCAGTTCGCCCACCAGCTCGGTCTGCGCGCCGCGCAGCCAGGCCTCGTGCGACAGGCGTTCGGCGTGGGCCGACTGCTCCTTCAGCACCACGTCGTAGCTGTCGGAAAGCCGCACCAGCTGCCGTCGGCCGAAGTAGGCCACCAGCCCGGTCAGCGTCAGCGTGAACAGCAGGAACAGGCAGATCACCCACCACGCGGTGCGGTTGGCGTCGTTGTTGCGCTGGAAGCGCAGCGCCTGTTCGGTGTCGATGAAGGCGGTGAACTCGGCGCGCATGTCGTCGGTCAGCCGCTTCCCGCGGCCCAGCCGCACCTGGGCCTGGGCGTCCTCTCCGGCGCGGCGCGCGGCGATCAGGCTGCGCGCGAATTCGGTCCAGGTGGCCTGGATGGACGCGATGCGGTCGATGCGCTCGACCTGCTGGCGGTTGTCCGACACCAATTCGCGCAATGCGGCCGTGTCGGACTTCATGCGGGGCAGGGCACTCTGGTAGGGCTCGAGGAACGTCTCGTCACCGGTGATCAGGAAGCCGCGCATGCCGGTCTCCATGTCGATGCTCTGGCGCTGCAGCTCGCTGGCGGCACGGGTCACGCGGTCGGTGTGCTCGACCCAGCCGATGGTGTTGAGCAGGAACAGGATCAGCGCGACGAACACCACGGCGCCGAAGATGCCGCCGATCAGGGGGAGCTTGAGGTTGCGGCTCAGCAGACGGTCGAAGTCTTCGGGGTCTATCGCGGAGGGAGTGTTCATCGGTCGCATTTGTAAGCAAAACTTGTCAAGTTTTGCCGAAAAACGACGCTGGTACTGTCGGAGAAGACCTCGTCAGGGCCATTCCATGCGATTTCACGGGGGAGCAAAGCCGTCGATTCGCCCCAGCTAGACCGGGACCAGCAACGAAAGCAGCAGCCCCAGCACCGCGCAGCCACCCAGCAGCGGCAGCACCCCGACCTTGAACCGGAACAGGGCAATGGCCGCCGCCACGGCTATTGCCGCCGACATTGCGTCGAAGTGCCCGCCGAAGCCCTGCGGCCACAGCACGTGATAGGCGAAGAAGAGTGCCAGGTTCAGGATCACGCCCACCACCGCCGCGGTGATGGCGGACAGCGGCGCGGTAAACCCCAGCTTGCCGTGGGTTGCCTCGATGGCCGGGCCGCCGGCCAGGATGAAGACGAATGAGGGCAGGAAGGTGAAGAAGGTCACCACCGTGGCGGCCAGCGCACCCGCGAGCAAGAGCGAATCAGGGCCCAGCACCCGGTGCAGCCAACCCCCGACGAAGCCGACGAATGCCACGACCATGATCAGCGGGCCCGGCGTGCTCTCGCCCAGGGCCAGTCCGTCGATCATCTGCGCCCCCGACAGCCAGTGATGCTGCTCGACGGCGCCCTGGTAGACATAGGGCAGCACGGCATAGGCGCCGCCGAAGGTCAGCAACGCAGCCTTGGTGAAGAACCAGCCCATCTGCGTGAGGGTCGCGTGCAGCCCCTGGGTGGCGACAAGAACGCCCATGGCCGCGAGCCACAGGCCCAGGCCGGCGCCCAGCACCTTGAACAGACGCGAGCGCGAGAAGCGCGCGTGAGGCGGGGTGGGTGTGTCGTCGTCGATCAGCGCGGCACCGTAGCTCTGCTGGGCCGCGCCGTGCCCGCCGCCCAGCGCGAAGACGCCGGGCGCCCGTTTTGCACCGAAGTAGCCGATCAGCCCGGCCGCCAGCACGATGGCCGGAAACGGCGTGCCGAACGCGAAGATCGCCACGAAGGCCGCGGCGGCGATGCCCCACATCCATCTGTTTTTCAATGCCCGGCTGCCGATGCGATGGGCCGCATGCAGCACCAGCGCGGTGATCGCCGGCTTGATGCCGTAGAAGACGCCGGCCACCGCGGGCACGTTGCCGAAGCGGAGGTAGATCCACGACAGCGAGATCAGGATGAACAGCGAAGGCAGCACGAACAGCGCGCCGGCGACGATGCCGCCGCGGGTCCTGTGCATCAGCCAGCCGATGTAGGTGGCAAGTTGCTGTGCCTCGGGGCCGGGGAGCAGCATGCAGAAGTTCAGCGCGTGCAGAAAGCGCTTCTCGCTGATCCAGCGGCGGCGCTCGACCAACTCGGCGTGCATGATCGCGATCTGCCCGGCGGGACCGCCGAAGCTGATGAAGCCGAGCTTGAGCCAGAAGCGCAAGGCTTCGGCAAAAGTAACGGGCTGCGGGGGCGCGGAAGGCGCCAGGGTTGCGTCGGGCAGGGCAGTGTCCACGGAATGCTCCGTCGAGGGTCTCCAGCGCTTGGACGGGACACCGTCTTGCTTTGCAGGCCGGGAGGCTGTTTTCCCGGTGCGGCATCGTAGCAGCCCCAGGAGTGGTCCTTGCTTGCGGCAGGCGATAACATCTGTATATCCATCCAGTTGTTTCGCAATGGACTCCGAAACCCTCCATCCGGTCGCGCATACCGTCTCCGTCAAGGCCCTGTGCGCCTTCGGCGCGAAGGCGGGCGACCTCGACCTTCGCTTCGTGCCCGCGCCCAGCGCGCTCGAAGGCATGGCCGGCCATGCGCTGGTGCAGCACCGGCGCGGCGGCGACTATGAATGCGAGGTCGGGCTCGAAGCCACCTGCGGCGGCGTGCATGTGCGCGGCCGTGCCGACGGCTATGAATTCCACAAGGCAAAGGTGGAAGAGATCAAGACCTTCCGCGGCGACTTCGACGCCATCCGCGGCAACCACCGCGCGCTGCACTGGGCGCAGGCCCGCACCTACGGCTGGATGCTTTGCGAGCGGGACGGCCACGACGAGATGACCGTCGCGCTGGTCTATTTCGACATCGCTACAGGCGACGAGACCGTGCTGGAGGAGCACCACACCCGCGAGGCACTGCGCGAGCACTTCGAGCTGCTGTGCGGCCGCTATGCCGCCTGGGCCGAAAGCGAAGCCGCGCACCGCGCCGCGCTGGACGGCACGCTGGCCGCGCTTGCGTTTCCGTACGGCAGCTTTCGCGCCGGCCAGCGCGAACTGGCGGAGGCCGTCTATCGCGCGGGCGCCGGCGGGCGCTGCCTCATGGCGCAGGCGCCCACCGGCATCGGCAAGACGCTGGCCACCATCTTCCCGCTGCTGAAGGCGCGTGCCGCCCGCAGGATCGACAAGCTGTTCTTCCTCACGGCCAAGACTTCGGGCCGGCCGGTGGCGCTCGATGCGCTGCGCGTGCTCGACAAGGGGCGCGGCCAGGGCCGGCTGCGCGTGCTCGAACTCGCTGCGCGCGAAAAAGTCTGCGAATACCCCGACCGCGCCTGCCACGGCGACGCATGCCCGCTCGCCAAGGGCTTCTACGACAGGCTGCCCGCCGCGCGCGAGCAGGCCGCGCAGGTTGCGTGGCTCGACCGCCAGGCGCTGCGCGACATCGGCCTCGCGCACGATGTCTGTCCCTATTTCCTCGCGCAGGAAATGGCGCACTGGGCCGACGCCATCGTCGGCGACTACAACTACTACTTCGACAGCAGCGCCTTTCTCTACGCCACCATGCGCGAGGCCGACTGGCGCGCCGCCGTGCTGGTGGACGAGGCCCACAACCTGCTCGAACGCGCACGCGGCATGTATACCGCCGAGCTCGACGGCGGCGCGCTGGAGGAAGCCCACCGCGTGGCCCCGGCCGTGTTGCGCGGCCCGCTGGCCCGCGTGTTCCGCGAGTGGGACACGGTTCAGCAGTCGCAGCAGGCCGACTACGAAACCGGCGACGAGATCCCCGAGCGCTTTCTTCGCACCCTGCAGGCGGCCAACACCGCCATGGCCGAGCACTTCGCGGCCACGCCCGACGCCTCGCAGGGGCCGCTGCAGCGCTTTTTCTTCGACGCGCTGCATTTCGCGCGGCTGGCCGAGGCTTTCGGCGACCACTCGGTGTTCGAGCGCACGCTGGGCGCCACGCAGCAGGCACGCAGGCTGGCAATCCGCAACCTGGTGCCGGCGCCGTTCCTGCAGGGGCGCTTCGTGGAGGCGGCATCGGTCACCTGTTTCTCGGGCACGCTGTCGCCCTTCGAGTTCTACCGCGACGCCCTCGGCCTGCCCGAAGACACCGCGCTGCTCGACGTGGCCTCGCCGTTCCACAGCGCGCAACTGCGCGTCGAGGTGGCCATGGACGTGTCGACGCGCTTTCGCGACCGCGCGGGCTCGCTGCGCAATGTGGCGGACATCATCGGCGCGCAGTTCGAGCGCCTGCCGGGCAACTACCTCGCGTTCTTCAGCAGCTTCGACTACCTGGAGAAAGCCTGCGCCGCCTTCTCGATGCGGCATCCCGGCGTGCCGGTGTGGACGCAGACCCGCGGCATGCGCGAGGCCGAGCGCCACGGCTTCATCGCGCGCTTCGAGGAAGGCGGGCAGGGCATCGGCTTCGCGGTGCTGGGCGGTGCGTTCGGCGAAGGCATCGACCTGCCGGGCAGCCGGCTCATCGGCGCCTTCGTGGCCAGCCTGGGGCTGCCGCAATACAACGAGCTCAACGAGATCACCCGCGAGCGCATGCAGGCGCGCTTCGGCAAGGGCTACGAGTACACCTACCTCTACCCGGGCCTGCAGAAGGTGGTGCAGGCCGCCGGCCGCGTGATCCGCACCGAGGAAGACCGGGGCGTGCTGCATCTGCTGGACGACCGCTTCGCGCGCGCCGAAATCCGCGACCTGCTGCCGCGCTGGTGGCACGTGCGAATGGCCGGGGATGCAGATGGCGCGCAATGAATTAAGCCGCTGTTGATATTCAGGCTTTCCCATTGAAATGGAATTAACTCCGAATTAAAACTGACGAGACATTCTTGCAATCTGCTTCCTGTCGATGCCTTATTCGATGCTTAAACTCGATATGGGAATTTTCAACAGCAGGATTGTCTTTAATGAAATCAATTGAATTGATTAGCAAATCGTTAGTTGCGGAAAGCTCGCGCAGGAATTTCTTGCAAATGGGTGCGCAGACCGCAACGGTGTTCCTGGGAGGCTCGGCGCTGGCTGGTTGCGGGGGCGGCGGCTCGAGCAGCGGGCCGACGGCGGGCGTGGGAAATCTGCTCCCTCCTGCCACCCATCCGTCCGGCAACGACTCGTCACCGCCGGCAACTGGCTCATCCGTTGAAAACCAGCCGACATCTCACGGCGTCGCCACGACGGCCGAGGATTTCTCGCCCACGGCGACGAGCCCGACCATTCAATCGTTCTCACCGTCTGCCGAGGTCGTCGGCAAGGCGATTGTTATCACCGGTTCCAGGTTCGATTCAACCGCCTCCGTGAGCTTCGGAGCCGTATCGGCACCGCAATTGCGCGTGGACTCGGCAACGCAGATCTCCGTCACCGTGCCCGCGTCGGCCACCAGCGGCCCCGTCATTGTTCGAACGACGGGGGGAGCGGTGCGGTCCAGCGCGCACTTCGCGGTATTGACCGCGCCCACCCCGGCAACCGGCTATCGGCTCACCTGGCATGACGAGTTCGACGGCACCGGCGTGGACGGCCAAAAGTGGCGGATGGTCAATGAAAAGCGGGACAACGCGCAGCAGACGCCCAGGGCCATCGATGTCGCCGACGGCATCGTGACGATCTCGACCTACACGGGCGCAGGCACGCACTACACGGGCTGGCTGGATACGAACAAGGACCCGGGCTGCAAATTCACCTTCGGATATATCGAGGCGCGCGTTCGGTTCGTGAACGCTCCGGGGCAGTGGTCCGCGTTCTGGCTCATGTCCGACAGCAACAGGGCGTACACGCCGGAAAATCCGGCCGCTGGCGTTGAAATCGACATCATCGAGCACCGTGCGGTCGGGGCAAACAATGTGGGTGATTTCAGCAACCGGCATTCGAGCGCGGTGCATTGGAATGGCTACAAGGAGGAAGAGAAGAAGAGCGCACGCAGCGGCGTGAAGCCGCTCCCGGTGGGAGAGTCCTTTTCCGAATGGCATACGGCAGGGGTGCTCTGGACTCCGGATAAATATCAGTTCTTCCTTGACGGAAAGCAGTTCTGGGAGACCTCCGAAGGGATTTCGCAAAGCCCCGAATACATCCTGCTGACCACCGAGATCAGGGACCAGGACTGGGCGGGCAATATTCCCCCGGAAGGCTATGGCAAGCGAGGCGAAAGCTCCAATCCGGTCATGCAGGTTGATTGGGTCCGCCTCTGGCAACCATGACTGAAGGCACATGACAAGGAAGACGCGCACTGCCAGACGCCTCGAGCACGCCGCCCAGCCCGACCTGTTCGGCGAGGCGCCGGCGGCGGCCGTCGAGGGCCTGCGCTACGAGCGCGACTTCCTGTCGCTTGCCGAAGAGGCCGAACTGCTGGGCATCGTGCAGGGCCTGCCGCTCAAGGAGATGCGCTACAAGGAATACACGGCGCGGCGCCGGGGCACCAGCTTCGGCGGAAGCTATGACTTCGGCACCAACCGCCTCGAGCCTGGCCCGCAGCTGCCGGAAGCACTGCACCCGCTGCGCGCGAAGGTCGCCGCGTGGGCCGGCATCGCGCCCGAAGACCTCGGCCACATGCTGATCGCCGAGTACCGCCCCGGCACGCCGCTCGGATGGCACCGCGACGTGCCCGACTTCGAGGACATCATCGGCGTCTCGCTGCACAACGACGCGGTGATGCAGTTCAGGCCCTACGTGCCGGGCGCACCGGCCTCGGGGCCGGCCGCGCTCGAGTTCCTGATCGAGCCGCGCTCGGTGTACCTGCTGCGCGGGCCGGCGCGCTGGGCATGGCAACACGCCATTGCACCGACTGAGGCGCTGCGCTACTCCATCACCCTGCGAACGCGTAGAGCACGCTGACCACGCGCAACCGGCGGGGGCGCAGAACAGGGCCTGCGCACAGACCGACGAAGAGGCCGAGCGGCAGCCAAGCTCCTACAGGCGCCGGTGCTGAGCGCCGACGGGTCGGCGCGCGAGGCTTTTCTAAGGTTGGGAAATGTTCGATTCAGACCCCGCCGATGCCCTTGCCTCCCTCACGCTCCGGCATGGCCGCGATCTGGGGCTGAAGCATCTGGTCGGCGCGGGCGTCGACGTGCTGCCGCTGCCCGGCGGCGGCCAGACCCTCGCGCGCTGGCGCGTGCTGGCGGCGGTCGCGGCGCACGATCTCTCGCTCGTCAAGCTCTTCGAGGGCCACACCGACGCGCTCGCCATCCTGGCCGAGCTCGGCGGCGTGCCTGCCGTTCCGCCGGGCGCGCGCTGGGGCACGTGGTGCGCCGAGCCGCCCGATGCGCGCGTCGTTTTCGAAGCGGCTGAAGGCGGGCGCGATCTGCGGGTGAACGGCACCAAGGCCTGGTGCTCGGGCGCGGCCAGCGTCACGCATGCGGTTGTCAGCGGCTGGAATACGGAAGGCCAACCGTGCCTGGCCGCGGTCGCGATGGACCAGCCCGGCGTCCGCGTGACCGGCGAAGGCTGGCATGCCGTCGGCATGGCCGCGAGCGCCAGCGTGGATGTGCGCTTCGACGACGCGCGGGCCGTGCTGGTCGGCCAGCCCGGCGACTACACGCGGCGCCCGGGCTTCTGGCAGGGCGGGGCGGGCATCGCCGCCTGCTGGTTCGGCGGCGCGCTCGGCATCGCCCGGCGGGTTCGCGAATCCACCGGGCCGAAGGCCGATGCTCACCGGCTGGCCCATCTGGGCGCCATGGAGGTCGCGCTCGGCGGCGCCGCTGCATTGCTGCGCGAATCCGCCGAATGGATCGACCGCCATCCGCGAGACAACGCGCAGCGCGTCGCGATGCGGGTCCGGCTCGCTGTGGAGCGGGCTGCGGAAGAACTCATGCACCACGCCGGGCGGGCGGTGGGCGCCGGCCCGCTGTGCCGTGAACCGAAGTTCGCGCGTGCCATGGCCGATCTGCCGGTGTTCCTGCGCCAGAGCCATGCCGAGCGCGACCTCGCGGCGCTGGGCCAGTCGATCATCACCAGCAACACCGAAGAGGGAACGTCGCCATGGACGCTGTAGAAAGCCGCGCCATCCGCGGCGAAGGCACGACCGAAGCCGAATGGCGCAACTGGCCCGGCCTGGCGGGCCTGCCCACGGTCGCGCCGCACGATCTGGTTCCCGCGGGTTCGCGCGCGGTCGTGGTCGCGCCGCACCCTGATGACGAGGTGCTGGCCGTCGGTGGCCTGCTCGCGCAACTTGCCGACAGCGGCACGCCGGTGGAAGTGATCGCCGTGACCGACGGCACCGCCAGCCATCAGGAGTCCACCGAATGGCCACCCGAGCGGCTCGCGCAGGCCCGCCCGCGCGAGAGCCTGAGGGCGCTGCATCGCCTGGGTCTGGCCGGCATCGAGCCCACCCGGCTGGGCATGCCCGATGGCGGCCTGAAGGCGCAGCGGGCGGTGCTCGCGGCGCGCCTGGTGTCGCTGCTGCGGCCACGCGACGTGGTCTTCACCACCTGGCGCCACGACGGCCACCCCGACCACGAAGCCACTGGCGAGGCCTGTGCCATGGCTGCGGCGAGCGCGGGCGCGCGGCTGGTCGAAGTACCGGTCTGGGGCTGGCATTGGTCGCACCCCGGCGATGCGCGTATGCCGTGGCAGCACGCCTTTCGCCTGTTGCTCAGCGAGGAAGCCGTGCGCCGCAAGCGCGCGGCGGTACAGGCCTTCACCAGCCAGCTGCGCAGTGACGCGTCCACCGGTTCCGGCCCGGTGCTGCGCGAAACCACCGTGCAACGCGCCGCGCGGCCTTACGAGGTGGTGTTCCTGTGACCGATGGACAGCGCCCCTATTTCGACGCGCTCTATGCGCACAGCAACGACCCGTATGCGCTGCGCGACCGCTGGTATGAAGCCCGCAAGCGCGCCGTGCTTCTGGCCGCGCTGCCGCGGCAGCACTACGCCAAGGCCTATGAACCCGGCTGCGGCGCCGGCGAACTCACACATGCGCTCGCGGCACGCTGCGGGCAACTGCTGGCGAGCGATTTTTCCGACCGCGCGGTGCAGATCACGCAAGAGCGCACCCGCGAATTGACCAACGTGCGTGTCGAACAGCACGCGCTGCCCGGCGATTGGCCAAGCGCCGCCGGCCCCTTCGACCTGATCGTGCTCAGCGAAGTCGGCTACTTCCTGCAGCGCGCGGACATGCAGCGCGTGGCCGAGTGCTGCAAAGCCTCGCTGGCCGCGGACGGCACGCTGGTGGCCTGCGACTGGCGGCCCGGCTTCGAGCAGCGAAGCCTGCCGACGGACGAGGTGCACGGCATCCTGGGCGCGCTCGGCCTCGCACGCCTCGTGCTTCACGAGGAAGACGATTTCGTGCTGCATGCATGGGCACGCGACGGTCGCTCGGTGGCGCAGCGCGAGGGCATCCGGTGATCGGCGTCATCATTCCCGCGCACAACGAATGCGAACGGCTGGGCGCCACGCTGGCCGCCGTCTGGGTCGCAGCGCGGCACGAATCGCTGTGCGGCGAGCCGGTCGGCGTGATCGTGGTGCTCGACAGCTGCACCGACGGCAGCGAGCGCATCGCGGAGCAGCACCGCGTGGCGCGGCTGGCGCTCGACGTGCGCAACGTCGGCATTGCGCGTGCCCGTGGTGCCGAGCTGTGCATCGAGGCCGGCGCGCGCTGGCTGGCCTTCACCGATGCCGACACCGTGGTCGCCCCCGACTGGCTGGCGATGCAACTGGCCGAAAACGCCGATGCGGTGTGCGGCTGCGTCAGCGTGGACGACTGGAGCGTGCTCGGCGCCGAAGGCGAGCGGGCGAGGGCGCATTTCGACAGCCGCTACACGCATGCCGACAATCACCGGCATGTGCACGGCGCCAACCTCGGCGTGGCGGCCGAGGCCTATCGCCGTGCCGGCGGCTTCGCGCCGCTGGCCTGCAGCGAGGACGTGGCGCTGGTCGAGGCGTTGGAGGCCAGCGGTGCGCGCATTGCCTGGAGTGCCGGCCCGCGCGTCACCACCAGCGCGCGCACCGATGCGCGTGCGCGCGGCGGCTTCGGCGACACGCTGCTGGCCATGGTGGCTTCGCTGGCAGCACCGGTGCCGCTGCTCGCCGGCACGCCGGCGTGAGTGGCCTGCTGACGCGCCCTTGACACAAGACAGACAGCGCTTACGCGAGGCGCTTGCGTCTTCTTACCCGCACGGCCGCTTGCATCTCCAGCATCGAAAGCTCCTCAACCTTGCAGGAGCAGCAACATGCCAAGAGGCGACAAGTCGTCCTATTCGGACAAGCAGAAGCGGCAGGCCGAGCACATCGAGGAAGGCTACGAACATCGCGGCGTCGGCAAGGCCGAAGCCGAGCGCCGCGCCTGGGCCACGGTGAACGCCGAGACCGGCGGCGGAAAGAAGTCGGGCTCGGGCCGTGGCAAGGCCGAGAACCACGCGCCGGCGCGCAAGGGCGGCCGGCTGGGTGGCGCCGCCGCGGCGCACCGCACGGCGGCCGAGCGTTCCGCCTCGGCCAGGAAAGCCGCCGCCACCCGCAAGCGCAACGCCGAGAAGCGCGGCTGAGCGTCCGGGGCGCTGGCGATGCACATCATTCTTGGCGCGACGGGACACGTCGGCTTGGCGCTAGCGCAGGCCTTGCTCGGGCGCAACGAGCCCGTCACCGTGCTGACGCGTGATGCGAGCAAGACCGAGGCGCTGCGCCGCAAGGGCGCGCGCGTGGCGGAAGTCGACGTGTTCGACACGCCCGCGCTGCACCGTGTGTTCCAGGGCGCCAAGAGAATCTTCGTGCTGAACCCGCCGGCGCCCCCGTCCACCGACACGGTCGCCGAGGAACGCCGCAGCTTGCGCGCCATCCTGGCCGCGCTCGAGGGCTGCAGGCCAGAGAAGATCGTTGCCGAATCGGTGTATGGCGCGCAGCCCGGCGAAGGCATTGGCGACCTCGGCGTGCTCCACGAGATGGAACAGGCGCTGCAGGCCGGGCCGGTGCCGTTCAGCGCGTTGCGCGCGGCCTACTACATGAGCAACTGGGACGCGTCGCTCAAGACCGCGCGCGAAGAGGGCAAGGTGCACACCATGTACCCGCCGGATTTCACGCTGCCGATGGTCGCGCCGCACGATCTGGGCGAGTTCGCTGCAAAGCTGATGCTGGGGCCGGCCGAGTCTTCGGGGCCGCACCATGTCGAAGGGCCGGCGCGCTACTCGTCGGCCGACGTGGCGGCGGCTTTCGCAGAGGCCCTGGGGCGGCCGGTGGAGGCAGTGCAGACGCCGCAGGCGCAATGGGTGCCGGCATTCGAGGCGCTGGGCTTTTCGAACGCCGCGGCCAGGTCTTATGCGGCGATGACGCGCATCACGCTCGAAAACAGGTTCGCGCCGCAGCGGCCGGAGTGCGGCGCGATCACGCTGGCGGGCTACATCACCGCGCTGGTCAGAAAAAGCCCAGGTTAGCGATGTCGGCAACGCGCCAATCGCGTGGCCGAAAATCGCGGAAGCGGCTCTGTCGCTCGCGCGAATCGGACATTCCACAGCGTTCTCTGGCGGCAGCCTGACAACTTGCAACGAGCCCGCATGCTGGCTCGCTTGCACGATGCGGTTGTCTTGCGCGACGTTGACTCCAACGCGCGTTCTACCCCTGTCAACATCGCCCAACACACCGTCTTGTCACGCCCTCGAAGCCTGTTTGCCCGCGGCGTAACGCCTCTATACGATCCCGCGCCTCAGTCCCTCTCCAAAGGAATGCACGGGTGCCCTCGACGACCGATTTCTCTTCCGGCAATGCCGGCTGGCAGCAACGCAGCCGGCGCCATGTGTGGCACCCATGCACCCAGAGCATCCGGCTCGAAGCCGCGCCGCCGCTGCCCATCGCGCGCGGCCAGGGCGTCTGGCTGTTCGACCACGAAGGCAGGCGCTACATGGATGCGACCAGCTCATGGTGGGTCAACCTGTTCGGCCATGCGCATCCGGCCATCAATGCCGCGCTGAAGGCACAGCTCGACACGCTGCCGCACGTGATGCTCGCGGGCTGCACGCATGCGCCGGCGGTGGAACTGGCCGAGCGCCTGTCGGCGCTCACGGGCCATGCGCTGGGCCATTGCTTCTATGCGTCCGACGGCGCTTCGGCGGTGGAGATCGCGCTGAAGATGAGCTTCCATGCCTGGCGCAATGCCGGTCGTGGCGGCAAGCAGCGCTTCGTGGCGCTGCGCCAGGGCTACCACGGCGAGACCCTGGGCGCGCTGCACGTGACCGACGTGCCGGTGTTCCGCGACGCCTACGCGCCGCTGCTCGCGAACGCGCACCTCGTCGCCTCGCCGGATGCGCGCAGCGCGTTGCCGGGCGAAAGCCCCGCCGACGTGGCGCGCCGCGCAGCTGCCGAACTTGAGGCTTTGCTGGCCGCGCACCACGACGGCATCGCCGCCGTCATCCTCGAGCCGCTGGTGCAATGCGCCGCCGGCATGGCGATGCACGACCCCGAATACCTGCGCCGCGTGCGCGCGCTGTGCGACCGTCATGAGGTGCACCTGATCGCCGATGAGATAGCGGTCGGCTGCGGCCGCACCGGCAGCTTCTTCGCCTGCGAGCAGGCCGGCATCTGGCCGGACTTCCTGTGCCTGTCGAAGGGCATCAGCGGCGGCTACCTGCCGCTCGCGCTGGTGATGACGCGCGACGACATCTACGCGGGCTTCGTCGACGACGACGCGGCGCGCAGCTTTCTGCATTCGCACTCGTACACCGGCAACGCGCTGGCCTGCCGCGCGGCGCTGGCCACGCTCGACCTGTTCGACAGCGAAGACGTGTTGCGGCGCAACCGCGCCCGTGCCGCGCGCCTGCTGCAAAGGCTGCAGGATGGGCTCGAAGGCTTGCCGGTCGATCACCTGCGCCAGCAGGGCCTGATCACCGCGTTCGACGTGCGCGAGCCGGGCGCGCGCTTCGCCGAACGGTTCCACATGGCCGCGCGCGGCCACGGGCTGTTGATGCGCCCGATCGGCAACACCGTTTACCTGATGCCGCCGTATGCCATCGACGACGGCGAGATCGACCTGCTGGTCGACGGCACGCTGGCCACGCTGAAGGCGGTAGCGGCCACCGGTGCACAGCAAGAAGGAGCCCGCGATGTCGCGCTTGCTTGACCGCCTGCAAGGCGAGATCGATGCGCTCGACGCGCAATCGCTGCGCCGCCGCCGCCAGGTCGCCGAGACCGCCTGCGCGCCCCGGCAGACGCTCACGCTGCACGGTGCCTCGGCGCCGCGCACCATGCTCGGCTTCAGCAGCAACGACTACCTGGGCCTTGCCGCGCATCCCGCACTGGCGGCGGCCTGGGCCGAAGGCGCTGCGCTGTACGGCACCGGCAGCGGCGGTTCGCACCTGATCCTGGGCCATTCGCGCGCGCATGCGCAACTCGAAGAGCGGCTCGCCGGGTGGATGGCACCGTTCATCCCCGAGGCGCGCAGCCTGTTCTTCTGCACCGGCTACATGGCCAACCTCGCGGTGCTGTCGGCGCTGGGCGGTGCGGAGGCGGTGATCTTCTCGGAGGCGCTCAACCACGCCTCGCTGATCGACGGCGCGCGCCTGGCCAAGGCCCGCGTCGAGCGCTATCCGCATCGCGACGTTGCCGCGCTCGACGCGCAGCTCGGCGCCTGCGATGCGCCGGTCAAGCTCATCGTGAGCGACGCGGTGTTCAGCATGGACGGATGCATCGCGCCGGTGGCCGGACTGCTGGCGCTGGCCGAGCGGCACGACGCTTGGCTGGTGCTCGACGATGCGCACGGCTTCGGCGTGCTGGGCGCCACCGGGCGCGGCGTGCTCGAAGCCATGGGCTTGCGCTCCGAGCGGCTGGTGCTGGTGGGCACGCTGGGCAAGGCGGCGGGCGTGGCGGGCGCCTTCGTGGCGGCGCACCGCACCGTCGTCGACTACCTGGTGCAGCGCGCGCGGCCCTACATCTTCACCACGGCCGCGCCGCCGGCCGTCGCGCATGCCTTGCTCGCGAGCCTTTCATTGATCGAAGGCGATGAGGGCGACGAGCGGCGCGGCCGGCTGCAGGCCCGCATTGCGCAGCTGCGGCAGGGGCTGGCCGGGGTGCTGCCCCGCGATGGCGGCGCGTGGCTGCCGCCGTCGCCCACGGCGATACAGCCGCTGATCGTCGGGGACAACGCACGCGCGATGCGCACGATGGCGCTGCTCGATACGCAGGGCCTGCGCGTCGGCGCGATCCGCCCGCCCACCGTGCCCGAGGGCACCGCGCGGCTGCGCATCGCGCTGTCGGCCAGCCACACGGAGGCCGACGTGGCACGGCTGATCGACGCAACGGGGCAGGCGCTCGCGCAGCAGCCTTGCAAGGAGGCCGCATGACGCCGCGCCGCTGGTTCGTCACGGGCACCGACACCGGCATCGGCAAGACGCTGGTCAGCAGCGCGATGCTGAGCCTGCTGGCCGGCTCGGGCCTGCGCGCTGTCGGCATGAAGCCGGTGGCCGCGGGCCTGGAGCAGATCGGCGACGGGCAATGGCACAACGAGGACGTCACGCGCCTGCACGAGGCCGGCAACGTCGACGCGCCGCTGGCGTTGCGCTGCCCTTACCTGCTGCGCGCGCCCATGTCGCCGCACCTCGCGGCCAGGGAAGAGGGTGTGCGCATCGCGCTGCAGCCGCTGCTGTCGGCCTTTGCGCAACTGTCGGCGCGCGCCGATGCGGTGGTGGTCGAGGGTGTGGGCGGCTTCTGCGTGCCCTTCGGCGACGACCTGGACAGCGCCGACCTCGCGGTGGCGCTGGGCTTGCCGGTGATCCTCGTGGTCGGGCTGCGGCTGGGCTGCCTCAACCATGCGCTGCTGACAGCCGAGGCGATCCGCGCGCGCGGGCTGGTGCTCGCGGGCTGGGTGGCCAGCCTGGTCGATCCGCTGATGCTCGCGCCGCAGGCCAACCTGCAGACGCTGCGGGCCCGGCTCGGCGCGCCTTTGCTGGGCATCGTGCCGCACCTGGCGCAGGCCGATGCCGCACAGGCGGCCCGCCACATCGACCTGCGTGCCCTGCGCGCGACGGCGGCGCACGCCGCGCGCCTTGCCGCCGTGCAAGCGCCGGAAGCCTCAGCCGCGCCGGCCTGATTCCGCCAGCCGCTTGGCCCGCGCGCCGCCCTGGCGCTCGAGCATCCAGCCGGGGTACTCGGCGGGCAGCGCGCTCACCTTGTCCAGCGTGGCCAGTTCGTCGGGTGTCAGCTTGATGGCGGTGGCGGCGATGTTGTCGTCCAGCTGCTCGACGCGCTTGGCGCCGATGATCACGCTGGTCACCACCTGCTGGTGCAGCAGCCATGCCAGCGCGATCTGCGCCACCGACACCTTGCGGCCCTCTGCCAGCTCGCGCATCGCGTCGATGCAGTCGTAGGCGCGGTCGATGTTCACCGGCGGAAAGTCGAAGGTGGCGCGGCGGCTGCCTTGCTCCGCCTCGATGTCACGGCCGAACTTGCCGCTCAGCAGGCCGCCCGCCAGCGGGCTCCAGACCATCAGGCCGACGTTCTCGCTGCGCAGCATGGGCGCCAGTTCGCGTTCCAGGTCGCGCCCGGCGATGGTGTAGTACGCCTGCAGCGACTCGAAGCGCGCCAGCCGGTCGCGCTCGGCGATGCCCAGCGCCTTGGCGATCTGCCAGGCCGCCCAGTTCGACACGCCCACGTAGCGCACATGGCCGTGGCGCACGAGGGTGTCGAGCGCATGAACCGTCTCCTCGATGGGCGTGAGCGGGTCGAAGCCGTGGATCTGGTACAGGTCGATATGGTCCAGCTGCAGCCGCTTCAGGCTGGCCTTGACGCCGTCCATGATGTGAAAACGCGAGGCGCCGGCCGAGTTGACGCCCTTGCTGCCGGTCTCGCCCAGCACCTTGGTCGCCAGCACGAAGCTGTCGCGCGGCAGCTTGAGGTTTTTCAGGGCCTGGCCGGTGATCTGCTCCGACAGCCCTTCGGAGTACACGTCCGCCGTGTCGATGAAGTTGATGCCGGCGTCCAGCGCGCGGCCGATGAGCCCTTCGGCCTCGGACTGCTGCAGGTTGCCGATCTGGCCCCAGATGCCGGAGGAGCCGCCGAAGGTCATGGTGCCCAGGCACAGTTCCGACACCAGGAGGCCGGTGCGGCCGAATTTGCGGTATTGCATGGCGTGATTCCTTTGCGTTGAAGGCGCTCCGGTACCGGTCGGCCCGGGGCGACAGCAAAAAGTATCCGGCCGCGGACCCCGGCGAGGCGAGCGCGTTCCTGCAAAGTATTTGCCTGATTCTCCAGACCTCTTTTGCGGTGCGTGCGAATTTCCGGGCGGGGCGCTAAGCTGCAAACCGCTCATTCCTCCACGGCCGCCGCGCGGCCCCCATCGCGACAAGGCCCTGAACATGTCCGACGAAACACCCCAAATCAACGCCGTGGTCGGCCAGCCGGCCCAGCCCATGCCGCTCGAACCCGAGATCGACGAAGCCCGCAAGGAACTGGTGGCGCTGCTCAAGCACGTCATGGGCGGGCAGGACGGCACCGTCGTCACCGCCGTGCCCGGCCTGCATGTGTTCTGCATCAGCAAGCCCGAAGGCCCCAAGCACGCGTTCGCGTCCCCGGCGCTGGGGCTGATCGCGCAGGGCTCCAAGCGCATCATCGTGGGCGACGACATCTATGTGTACGACCCCATGCACTACCTGGTGACCTCGGTCGACCTGCCGGTGTGCGGCCAGGTGCGCGTGGCCAGCCACAACGAACCCTACCTGGGGTTGCGGCTGGAACTGGCGCTGGACGACATCGGCGAGCTGATTCGCGACGAGAAGCTGCCCGCCAAGGCCAACGCGCCGGCATCGCGGGGCATGTATGTCAACCGCATCGCCATGCCCGTGCTGGAGCCGGTGCTGCGCCTGCTGCGGCTGCTGGACACGCCGGAGGACGTGCCGATCATGGCGCCGCTCATCAAGCGCGAGATCATGTACCGCCTGCTGGTGAACGGCGAAGGCGCGCGGCTGCGGCAGATCGCGCTGCAGGACAGCCACACCCAGCGCATCGCCAAGGCCATCAGCGCGCTGCGCGTGAACTACGCGCAGTCGTTGCGGGTGGAGGACATGGCGCGCGCGGTGCACATGAGCGTGTCGTCGTTCCACCATCACTTCAAGGCCGTCACCGCCATGAGCCCGCTGCAGTACCAGAAGCAGCTGCGGCTGCAGGAGGCGCGCCGGCAGATGCTGATCGCCGGCGCCGACGTGGCCTCGGCCGCACACGCCGTGGGCTACGAAAGCCCGTCGCAGTTCGCGCGCGAGTACGGCCGCATGTTCGGCGCGCCGCCGCTGCGCGACAAGCGCCGCTGGCTCGGCGAAGCGGGCAACGACGCGCTCGCCGCGGCCTCCATGGAAGCGGCATGACGCGCGCGGCCGGTTCGCTTCATGGCTGAGTCGAAGGTCGCGATCTACGGCGCCATCGGCGCGAACGTTGCGATCGCCATCACCAAGTTCGTGGTGGCGGGCATCACCGGCAGCTCGGCCATGCTGTCCGAAGGCATCCACTCGGCCGTCGACACTTTCAACGGCGTGCTGCTGCTGGTGGGGCTGCGGCTGAGCAAGCGGCCTGCCACGCAGGAGCATCCCTTCGGGCACGGCAAGGAGCTGTATTTCTGGAGCCTGATCGTCGCGGTGCTGATCTTCGGGCTGGGCGGCGGCGTGTCGTTCTTCGAAGGCATACAGCACATCCGCCACCCCGAGCCGATGCGCGACCCGACCTGGAACTACGTGGTGCTCGCGGCCGCGGCGCTGTTCGAGGGCACGAGCTTCTTCATCGCGCTGAAGGAGTTTCGCGCGCAGGCACGCGGACAGCCCTTCTGGCAGGCGCTGGACCGCAGCAAGGACCCGACCACCTACACCGTGCTGGCCGAAGACTCCGCCGCGCTGGCGGGGCTGGCGGTGGCGGCGCTGGGCATCTACTTCAGCCACTCGCTCGGCATGCCCGAGCTCGACGGCGTGGCGTCGGTGGTCATCGGCGTGCTGCTGGCGGGCGTGGCGGTGTTCCTCATCCGACAGGCGCGCGGGCTGCTGATCGGGGAGGGCATCCGGCCGGAGACGGCGCGCGCCATCCGCGCCATCGCCATGGAGCAGCCGGGCGTGGAAGACGTGGGCCACGTGCTGTCGATGTACATCGGCGCCGACGAGGTGCTGGTGGTCGTCGACGTCAACTTCAGGGACGACACACAGACCGGCGCCGCCGCCGATGCCGTCGCGGCCATCGAGCGGCAGGTGCGCGCGCGGTTCCCGATGATCAAGCGCATCTTCATCGAGGCGAGCGACGCGCCGGCGCCCGACAAGGCAACGCAGGGAAAGGCGGGCGCCTTCTAGCACTTGCCGCAATTTCTTGCGTCGTCACGACCATGCAGGATTCACGAGATTTCGCTATTGTTCTGGCCGCTGCAGCAGCCCGCTCATTCGAACGGGGGAACCCAACAACACGGAGAAATGCATGCTTTGGGAAAAGAAGCTGGCGCAGTGGAGCGCCGGTGTCCGCGCACGCGCCAACCTGCCGGCGCGGCTCACCTTGTGGGACGGACAGTCCTTCGACTTCGGCAACTTCAGCGGGCCCGCGGTCACGCTGCACGTCAAGTCGCCCGCCGCGCTGTCGCTGATGCTGCAGCCCACGCTCGACAACCTCGGCGAGGCCTACGTCAAGAGCAAGATCGACATCGAGGGCAAGCTCAGCGACGTCATCGACATCGCCTACGGGCTCGCCAGGACCTCCATCGACAAGCCCGGCGGCGCGCTGCAGAACATGGCGCGCTACTTCACGCACACCAAGTCGTCGGACAGGAAGTCGATCCAGTACCACTACGACGTGTCGAACGCCTTCTACCAGCTGTGGCTCGACCCGAACATGGTGTATTCATGCGCCTACTTCGAGAACGGCGACGAAGACCTCGCGACCGCGCAGCTCAAGAAGATCGACCACATCCTCACCAAGATCCAGCTCAAGCCGGGCCAGACCCTGCTGGACATCGGCTGCGGCTGGGGTGCGCTGGTGATCCGCGCGGCGCAGAAGTTCGGCGCGCGCTGCGTGGGCGTGACGCTGTCGCAGAACCAGTTCGACCTGGCCAATGAGCGCGTGAAGGCCGCGGGCCTGGAAGACCGCATCGAGATCCGCCTGCAGGACTACCGCGACGTGACCGGCCAGTTCGACCGCATCACCAGCGTCGGCATGTTCGAGCACGTGGGCCGCAAGAACCTGCCCGATTACTTCAAGCGCGTGCAGCAGCTGCTGGCCGACGACGGCGTGGTCATGAACCACGGCATCACCTCGTCGGACCCGGAGGGCGGCGGCGTGTCTTATGGCGGCGGCGACTTCATCGACCGCTACGTGTTCCCGAACGGCGAGCTGCCGCACATCAGCCTCGCGCTGCAGGCCATGCAACAGGGCGGGCTCGAGGCCTTCGACGTCGAGAACCTGCGCCGCCATTACGCGCAGACGCTGCGCTGCTGGAGCGACGCCTACGAGGCCAACGCAGCCAAAGCCCGCGAACTCGTCGACGAAGAAAAATTCCGCATCTGGCGCGTCTACCTCGCGGGCTGTGCCTATGCCTTCGAGAACGACGACGTGGCGATCTACCAGATCGTCGGGCGCAAGGCGGGCAGGGCGGCGAAGACGCTGCCCTGGTCGCGGCGCTACATCTACGACAACACCTCGGCACTGAGCGCCGGGAGCTGAGCGATCACCTTGATCTCGAACTGGAAGCCGTAGAGCCAGGTCACGCCGATGCCCGTCAGCGTGGGGTGGGGCGCTTCGCCCCAGTATTCGGGCACCAGCTTCCAGATTTTCTCGAAGTTCTTTTCGGGGTCGACGATGAAGACGGTCACGTCGACCACGTCGTCGAAGGTGCAGCCCGCGGCGGCCAATACCGCGTTCAGGTTGCCGAAGGCGCGGTGCACCTGCGCCTCCAGTTCCGGCTCGGGCGAGCCGTCCTCGCGGCTGCCCACCTGCCCGGAGACGAACAGGAAGCCGTTGGCGCGCACCGCCGGCGAATAGCGGTTCTTTTCATAGAGCGCCTGGCGCCCGGGCGGGAAAACGACGTCGCGTTGGGCCATGGGTTGCTTTCTTCCTGCTTTGAGTGATGACGATGAAGGGACTTTAGGCAGCCCCGCCGTTCCGATAAACGGGCAAGGCCAACAATCACTGTTTGGTAAACCCAAACAATCCCGGATCCGACAGGAGCAGCGCACATGGACCGTTTCGATGCGATGCAGGCGTTCGCCCGCGTGGTGGAAGCAGGCAGCTTCACCAGGGCGGCCGACACGCTGCACATGAGCAAGACCACCGTGACCCAACTGGTGCAGCAGCTCGAAGCGCGGCTGCGCGTGAAGCTGCTCAACCGCACCACGCGCAAGGTCAACGTCACGGCCGACGGCGCGGCCTACTACGAGCGCGTGGTGCGCCTGCTGGCCGACATGGACGATGCCGAGACCAGCCTGTCGGACGCCTCGGCATCGCCAAGGGGCCGGCTGCGGGTGGACGTGCCCAGCCCGCTGGCACGCATGATCCTGGTGCCGGCGCTGCCGGCCTTTCATGCGCGCTACCCCGACATCCAGCTCGACATGGGCGTGAGCGACCGCATGGTGGACCTGATCGGCGAGAAAGTTGATTGCGTGGTGCGCGGCGGCGAACTCGCCGACCGGTCGCTGATGGCGCGCCGCGTGGGCGACCTGCGGCTCGGCGTGTATGCAGCGCCGGCCTACCTGGAACGTGCCGGCATGCCGGCGCATCCGCGCGAGCTGGAAGACACGCATCACCGCATCGTGGGCTTCCTGTGGTCGCGCGACGGCAAGACTTTTCCGTATGCGATGCATCGCGAAGAAGGCGACGAGCGCATCGAGGTGCAGGGCCGCTACGTGCTCTCGGTCGACGACGGCAATGCCTACCTCGCGGCCGGCCTGGCCGGGCTGGGCGTGCTCTGGCTGCCGGACTACATGGCCGATGGGCACCTGGCCAGCGGCGAACTCGTGCCGCTCTTCCAGGACTGGCGTCTCGACCCGATGCCGCTGTACCTGGCGTTTCCGCCCAACCGGCATGTCAGCGCCAAGCTGCGCGTCTTCATCGACTGGGTGGCCGAGCTGATGGCGCGGCACGCGCCCGTGATGCGGCCCTGAGAGCTTGAGCTGCGGACAGGGGCTCGTGCCGTCTATAGCATCCACCGCTCATGACATCTCCATCAAGAACAACAAGACGCCCCCTGGTCATCGCGTCGATCATGGCTTCCATGGCCATGGTGGCCATCGAAGCGACCATCGTTTCCACCGTGATGCCGCAGATCGCCTCGGAGCTGGGCGGCCTGCACCTGTACAGCTGGGTGTTCGCATCCTTCCTGCTGGCGCAGACCGCGATGACGGTGGTGTTCGGCAAGCTCTCCGACCTGTACGGGCGCAAGCCCATCATGTTCGTGGGCATCGCGGTGTTCGTCATCGGCTCGGTGCTGGCGGGCTTCGCGTGGTCGATGCCCGCCATGATCTGCTTCCGGCTGATCCAGGGCATCGGCGCCGGCGCCATCCAGCCCGTGTCGCTCACCATCGTGGGCGACCTGTACCCGGCGCGCGAGCGCGGCAAGGTGCAGGGCTACCTGGCCAGCGTGTGGGCGGTGTCGGCGGTGGTGGGGCCGATGATCGGCGCGCTCATCGTGCAGAAGCTGTCGTGGGCCTGGATCTTCTGGGTCAACGTGCCCATCGGGCTGGCCGCCGCCGCGGGTTTCTGGCTCTACCTGCACGAGGCGCCGACCGTGCGGCGCTCGTCCATCGACATCGTGGGCGCGGTGCTGTTCACCATCGGCATCGCGGCGCTGATGATCGCGCTGACCGACTTCGGCATCGGCGACACCGGCAGCGCGGTGCTGTGGACGGCGGTGTTCGCCGTCACGCTAGTGCTGTTCGTGATGCAGGAGCGCCGCGCCGCCGACCCGATGGTGTCGCTCAAGCTGTGGGGCGCCCGCATCATCGCCACAGTGAACGGCGCGGCCATGCTGGGCGGCATGGTGCTGATCGGCATCACCACCTTCCTGCCGATGTATGTGCAGGTGGTGCTGCAGCGCTCGTCGGTCACCGCAGGGCTCACGCTCACCATGGTGATGCTGGGCTGGCCCATCGGTGCGACGCTGACCTCGCGCACCTTCCACCGCATCGGCCTGTGGCGCATGGTGCTGATCGGCGGGGCGCTCATTCCGGTGGGCACGGCGGCGTTTGCGCTGCTGTCGGCCAACAGCACGCCACTGCTGGCGGCGGTCGGCTCCTTCATCATGGGGCTGGGCATGGGGGTGATGAGCCTGGCCTCGCTCATCCTCATCCAGGAAGCGGTGGACGTGGCGCAGCGCGGCGTGGCCACGGCGTCGAACGTGTTCTCGCGCAACCTCGGCAGCGCGCTGGGCGCGACCTTCTTCGGGGCGGTCTTCAACTTCGGCCTCACGCGCGGCGATGGCGCCATGGCCTTCACCGACGACCAGCTGCGCCTGCTCCTGCAGGGCTCGCACGGCACGGCCGCAACGGACGCGGGCATCCGCCTGGCGCTGGGCGGCTCGCTGCACCTGACCTTCGTGACGATGCTGGTCGTAAGCCTGGGCGTGGTCGCGCTGGCATTGCTGCTGCCCAAGGAAGGGCTGGAGAGCCACGCGATCGGGGCCGGCAAGCCCGCGCCGAAGTAGCCTGGGCCGGGGCGGCTCAGGCGGGCGCGGCCACCAGCCGCTTGCGCATGAGCTGCAGGTAGTAGCCCGGCGCGTAGTCGTCGATGCGGGCGTAGTCCTCGTAGCCGTGCTTCAGGTAGAAGCCGCGCGCCTGCCACTCGAAGGTGCCCAGCTTCGCGTTTTTCGCGCCCAGCGCCATGCCCTGGCGCTCGGCGTCGGCCAGCAGCCGGCTGCCCAGGCCGGTGCCGCGCATGTCTTCTTCGACGAACAGCACGTCGATGTCGAGCCAGTACAAAAACACATACGCGCGCAGGCCGCCGACCAGCCGGCCGGACTCGTCCCGCGCATTGATGCGCACGTACTGCTGCTCGGGGTACTCGCCGACGAAGCCGTAGTTGAAATGGCGCAGCTTGCGGCCGAGTTCACCGGAGCGGAGCTCTTCGTCGGTGGGTGTCGAAAACGTGATGTTCATGGCGGCCGGGTCCCGATGGCTGTTGCGGATGCGGAGGCGGCATTCTGCCCATCCCCGGCTGCCGCATATCGATGCGCGCTTTCCTTCTTTGTCTCCCGCGCCCCCCGTTGATACGGTCACGCCTTTGCATTTGCGGGGCGAGAGACCATGGGCGCGAGAGATTTCAAGAGGCAGGCTCTGTCGGGCGCCGACGGGGCCATCCAGCATCATGCCGACGTGCTGGTGATCGGTGGCGGCCCGGCCGGTGCCTGGGCCGCGGTGAGCGCGGCGGCGCAGGGCGCGCGCGTGCTGCTGGCCGACAAGGGCTTTTGCGGCACCTCTGGCGCCACCGCGCCTTCGGGCACCGGGCTCTGGCATGTGTCGCCGGACGGCAAGGCGCGCGAGGAGGCCAAGGCCAGCCGCTATGCCATGGGCGGGCAGCTGGCCGAGCATGCGTGGATGGACCGCGTGCTCGCGCAGACCTGGGACAACGTCGAACGCCTCAAGGACTGGGGCTATCCGTTCCCGGCCGACGACCAGGGCACGCTGCGCTGCACCTCGCTGCAGGGGCCCGAATACATGCGGCTGATGCGCAAGCGGGTGAAGGAATCGGGCGCGCGCATTCTCGACCACAGCCCGGCCCTGGAACTGCTGGTGGACGAGCACGGCACCGTCTGCGGTGCCACCGGCGTGAACCGCCAGACCGGCGACACCTGGGTGGCGCGCACCGGGGCGGTGGTCATCGCTACCGGCGGCTGTGCATTCCTGAGCCGTGCGCTGGGCTGCAACGTGCTCACCGGCGACGGCCAGTTGATGGCCGCCGAGGCCGGCGCCGCGCTGTCGGGCATGGAGTTCTCCAACGCCTACGGGTTGGGGCCGGCGTTTTCGTCGGTCACGAAATCGCTCTTCTACAACTGGGCGACCTTCTACACGGCCGACGGCGTGGCCATCGAGGGCGCGGGTTCGTCGAAGGGGCGCGGCGTGATCGCGCAGACGCTGCAGTCGCAGCCGGTGTTCGCCTGCCTCGACCGCGCCGACGCGCAGATCCGCGCCTGGATGCGCACCGCGCAGCCCAACTTCTTCGTGTCGTTCGACCGGCAAGGCATCGACCCGTTCAGCCAGCACTTTCCCGTGACGCTCCGGCTCGAAGGCACGGTGCGCGGCACGGGCGGGCTGCACCTGGTCGACGACTCCTGCGCGACCTCGGTGCCCGGCCTCTATGCAGCCGGCGACGCGGCCACGCGCGAGCTGATCTGCGGCGGCTTCACCGGCGGCGGCAGCCACAACGCGGCCTGGGCGCTGTCGTCCGGCTTCTGGGCCGGCGCGGGCGCGGCGGTTTTCGGTCGCGATGCACGCGCCGGGCTGGCGCAGCGCACCGCGTTGCGCGCTGGCGGCGTCGCGCTGGCCACGCGCGGCGCCTCGCAGTTCGACAGCGCGGAGGTGGTACGCGCGGTGCAGGCCGAAGTCTTTCCCTACGAGCGCAACTGGTTCCGCGAAGGCGACGCATTGCGCGACTCGCTCGGCCGGCTCGATGCCCTCTGGGCGCGGCTGCGCACCAGCGCGCCCGCCGCCACCGCCACCGAGGCGGTGCGCGCACGCGAGGCCGCGGCCATGCTGGCCACCTCGCGCTGGATGTACCGCAGCGCGCTGCAGCGCACCGAAACGCGCGGCATGCACCGGCGCCGCGAACATGGCGTGATCGACCCCGCGCAGCGCCATCGCCTGCTCAGCGGCGGGCTCGACGAGGTATGGGTCCAGCGCCAGGCCGTGCAGGAGGTTTCCGCATGATCGAAGTCGTGAGTGCCGAGCGCTGCACCGCCTGCAACATCTGCGTGAATGCCTGCCCGACCAACGTGTTCGAGGCCGTGCCCGGCGCGCCGCCGCGCATCGCGCGCCAGGACGACTGCCAGACCTGCTTCATGTGCGAGCTCTACTGCCCGGAAGACGCGCTGTACGTCGCGCCGATTGCCGACCGGGGCGCCACCGCCGAAGAGCGCGGCGCCGCGGCCGAGTCCCTCATGGGCAGCTACCGCAGCGCCATCGGATGGGGCAGGGGACGCGAGTCGACCGCCTCCGCCGACGCGAGCTTCGAACTGCTGCGCCGCGCGCACTGAGCCACCTTTTTCTTTCCTTCTTGCGAGTTTTCGATGACCGACCAGTCAGGCCGCCGCAGGTTGCTGCGCGGCGCCATTGCCGCGGCGGGCGCCAGCGCCTTGCCACTTTTCTCCATTGCCCAGGGCAGCGGCCAGGTGCTTCGCCTGGGCTACATCGGCCCGGGCAAGAAGCCCGCGAATGCCACCGGCTGGGCATTGCGCCAGGGCCATCTGCAGCGCGAACTCGCGGCACTGGGCTTCACCGACGTGACCACGCGCAACTTTCCGAACGGGCCCGATCTCAACGAGGCCTTCATCGCGGGAGCGCTCGATGTGGGCATCTACGGCGACACGCCCGCCATCGTGGCGCGATCGCGCGGGCTGGAGAGCCAGCTCATCGGCTTCGACGCAGTCGGCATGAACGTGTGGCTGCTCACGCCGCGCAACGGCGTGCGCAGCGTGAAGGAACTCGATGGCAAGTCCATCGGCGTGGCGCGCGGCTCCTACATGCACCGCTATGTGCTGGGCCTGCTCAAGGAACACGGGCTGCAGAAGTCTGTCAAGGTGATCCACATGTTCCCGCGCGACGGCGAGGCGGCGCTCGACCAGGGCTCCATCGCGGCATTCGCGGCGCAGATCGACGTGGGGCCGCTGCTGGCCTCGCGCGGCTATCCGGTGATCGACGAGGCCGAGCAGCATCCGACCCTGCGCGGCACGTCGGTGATCGTGGCCTCCAGCAAGCTGCTTGCCGCCGCGCCGGGCGTGCCCGCCGCATGGACCCGCGCACGCCGCACCGCGCTGCAGGAGATCCGGCGCGACAGCGCGGCCTATTACGCCTTTCATGCCGAGGTCAGCGGCTTCCCGCTGGACGTCGTCAGGGTCTCGCATCCGCTGTCGCAGTTTCCCGAGGCCGCGTACCCGGCCGAAGGACTGGCGCTGCTCGACGAGGTCAAGAAATTCCTGCTGGCCGAGAACCTCGTGAGCCGCGACTTCGCACTCGCGCAGTGGCGCGCGCCCGAGGCCTGAGCCGGCAGATCGGGCAAACCGCCTACCGGCACGAAGGCGCCCGCCGCAGTATCGTTGCGCGGTGCGCCTCCCTGAGGGCGCGCCCGTCTTCATCGTTCATCCATCGCGTGGAATCCCCATGACCTACCTCGCCGCTCCCCATCGCTATGACGCGCTTCCCTACCGCCGCGTCGGCCGCAGCGGGCTCGTGCTGCCCGCCATCTCGCTCGGTCTCTGGCACAACTTCGGAGACACCACCTCCATCGCCACGCAGCGCCAGCTGCTGCGCACCGCCTTCGACCTGGGCATCAACCACTTCGACCTGGCCAACAACTACGGCCCGCCCTACGGCAGCGCGGAGACCAACTTCGGCCGCATCCTGCGCGAAGATTTCAAGCACTACCGCGACGAACTCATCATCTCCAGCAAGGCCGGCTGGGACATGTGGCCCGGCCCCTACGGCAAGGGCGGCGGATCGCGCAAATACGTGCTCGCCAGCCTCGACCAGAGCCTGCAGCGCCTCGGCCTGGACTACGTCGACATCTTCTATTCGCATCGCTTCGACCCCGACACGCCATTGGAAGAAACCGCCTCCGCGCTGGCCCAGGCCGTGCAGCAGGGCAAGGCGCTGTACATCGGCATTTCTTCGTACTCCGCGGGCAAGACGCGCGAGATCGCGGCACTGCTGCGCGAATGGAAGGTGCCGCTGCTGATCCATCAGCCGGCCTACAACCTGTTCAACCGCTGGATCGAGAAAGACCTGCTGAACGCCACCGACGAACTGGGCGCGGGCGTCATCGCATTCACGCCGCTGGCACAGGGCCTGCTGACCGACAAATACCTCAACGGCATTCCGGACGATGCGCGCATCAACCGCCCGGGCGGCGGCTCGCTCAAGCAGGAGCACCTGTCGCAGGCCAACGTCGAGCGTGCGCGCGCGCTCAACGAGATCGCCAGGCGCCGCGGCCAGAGCCTGGCCCAGCTCGCATTGACATGGACCCTGCGCGACCCGCGCGTGAGCTCGGCGCTGATCGGCGCGAGCCGGCCCGAGCAGATCGTCGACAACGTGGCGGCGCTCGCTCACGCACCGCTGAGCGCCGATGAACTGGCCGAGATCGACAAGTACGCGGTGGAGGGCGGTGTGAACCTCTGGGAAAAGCCGTCGACGGATTTCGCCTGAGGCGGGGTCGTCTCCAATCGAGGACCGCATCAGGAAACTTGGAATCCGTCTTTGGCAAAAGCCGGTGCGCTTTGCAGAATCGAACCCAGGCTCTCATTCGATTCCTTGCCCCATGCAATTGCGCACCCACCATGTTTCCCCGGCCGCCCAGGCGCGGCGTGTTCTCGACCTGACGGCCAAGGCCTGGCGCATTCCCGCGATCTCGCCGCACGCCCTGGCGCGGCGCGCTCCGCACGGCTATTTGCCTGTGCGCGCCATGCGCCGGCTGCAGGCGGCCGCGGTGCTGGCGCTGTTGCCGCACTCTTGGTGAGTTCTTCGCGCTTGCCTACCGCAAGGGCCGGCAAGCGCCTACAGGCATGGACCCCTCGCGGCGTTGAATGCATGGGCAGTCAACATCGTCTGCGCCACAGGAAACCGCCATGTCCAACCAGACAGACCAAGACAAGAAGCCCGCCCAGCAGCCCCAAAAGCAGCAGGACCAGACCCAGCCGGGCAAGCAACAGCAGCAAGGGCAGCCGCAGCACAAGCCCGAACAGCACAAGACCAACCCGAACCAGCACGGCAAGGCCTGAGCGCCGCCGGCCTCGCCGAAACCGGCACTTCGGAGCGCTACCGCACAGACCGGAGGCCGCGTACCTGCCACAGTGCGCCACGCCTCGGCTTGCTCCGGCAGCCCTTGCGCCATGACTGCCCGCAAGAAAGGCCCCCCAAGATGTCCGACGCTCCCTACTTCCATGATGCCTCCGGCACCGTCCGCTTCTGGGTGGGGGTGGAAGGCGGCAACCACGTCAGCGCGAGCATCGGCCGGGAGGCGCTGCGCTACCACTTCCGCGCCGCGGAGGGCGCCGATTCGCTTGAGACCTTCGGACGGCATGTGCCGGAGATAGAAGCGGCAGTGCGCCGGCGGCTGGCCCAGGGCGCGATGGAGCCTGTGATGCTGCGCGAGCACGACATGCGCGTCGCCGAGGGCTGAACAGGCCCTGGAGCGATGCGACGCCGGGTGCCTCAGTTCGAATCGGAAGCTTCGTAGATCAGCACCGCGGCAGCCAAGTCTTCCAGCGCGGTACCGACAGCCTTGAAGACCGTCCGCCCGTCGCCCTCGGCTCGCCCCTGAATCCTGCCCGCGGCAAGATCGGCCAGTTCCCCCGCCACATCCGCGGCGGTGAACACGCCGCGCGACATGGGCCCGAGCAGTTCGCCGCTCTTCTGCAACGCTTCCTGCGTATCGACAAACAGGCGTGCACCGGCAAAGCAGGCATCGTCGGCCTCACGCATTTGCGGCGTGAAGCTGCCGATCAGGTCGAGGTGGCTGCGCTTCCGCAGCCACGCACCCTGCACCAGCGGCTGCGTGGCAAGCGTGGCACAGCTCACGACGTCGACTTCGTTCACCGCCTTGGCCAGGTCAGGCGCGACGCTCGCCTCGATGTCCTGCGCGCACAGCCGCGCAGCGAACGCCTTCGCGGCAGATTCGTCGCGGTCCCACACCACGACGCGTTCGATAGGGCGCACGACCCGGTATGCGTCGGGAATGAGACTGCCGACACGCCCGCAGCCCACGACCAGCAGGCTGCGCGCATCGGCGGGTGCGAGATAGGACGCGGCCAGTGCAGATGCCGCGGCGGTGCGCCGTGAAGTGATCTCGTTGCCGTCGATCTGCGCCAGCGGCTGGCCCGTGCTTGCGTCGTACAGCACATAGGTCGAGAACAGTCCGGGCAGGCCGCGCTGTGCGTTGCCCGGGAAGATGGTCACGGTCTTGATGCCCAGGTAGCGGTCGTGCTGCCACGCCGGCATGACCAGCACCGTGCGGGGCGGACCTTCCGCCTCGGCCTGGAGCGAATGCGTGTGCCGCAAAGGCACCTCGCAGCCGGCGACGAACATTTCCCGAAGTGCGGAGATCAGGCGGTCGAAGGGCAGGGCACGGCGGGTGCTTTCCGTATCGATGATTTTCATGAGGTTGCGGATGGAATCGAGTGGATGGAAGTGCCGGCAGTCATGCATCAAGCACAACGTCTTCGAGGGGGACGGCCTGGCAGGTCAGGCACATGGCCGGGTCTTCAGGCTCGCTGCCGTGCAGGTGGCGGACCTTGCCGGCCAGCAGGCGCACGGCACAGCTCTCGCATTGGCCCACGCGGCAGCCGCTGGCCATCCGCAGGCCGAGCGATTCGCCCAATGTCAGCAGCGTGCCCTGCCTGGGTGTCCAGGTCGCGGGGGCATGGCCTGAGCGCGCGAAGCTGACTGTGAAGCGCTGGTCGCCGTCGGTGGGCGGCGCGGCGGGCGAGCGGAATACCTCGCTGAAGATGTCGAAGCGCGGAACGCCCCGCGCCACCAGTCCGGCGGTCACGGCGTCCATCATGGCGGGCGGGCCGCACATGTAGAAGCGGGCGCGCTGTGCGATCAGCGCATCGTCCACCACGCTCGCGTCGATGTAGCGGTCCGACTGGTAGTCGATGCCCTGGCGCTCCTGCGGCAGTGGTGCGTTGTAGTGGTCGACGACCCGCAACTGCGGCAGCCGTGCGCGGTGCCGCGCAATGCGCTCGCAAAAGGCGTGGGTCGTGCCGTTCTGGTTGGCGTAGTAGAGCCAGATGACAGGCCCCTGAGCGCCATCGGGCAACGATTCGAGCAGGCTGATGAAGGGCGTGATGCCGATGCCGCCCGCGAAGAAAACCAGCGGTTGCGGCGAGTGGCGCGGCAGCACGAAGCCGCCTGACGGCGCACGCAGCGCAAGGGTGTCGCCGACCTTCAGCGCGCGATGCAGATGGCTCGACACGCGCCCCTCGTGCGGCGTGCCGTCGGCCGAGCAGCCGCGCTGGTGGCGAACGGCCACGCTGTAGCCGCGCCGGCCAGTCACCTCTGCCGCGCCCGTGAGCGAATAGGCGCGTGCGACTTGCGTGCCGTCGTCCAGATGCAACTGCATTTCGACGTGCTGCCCGGGACGGTAGTCGGGCAGCTCGCCGCCATCGACCGGCTCGAAGTGGATGCCCAGCACACCGTCGGCCTCGCGCCGCAGCTCGCTGATGCGGAAGGGACGGTAGCCGGGCCACTTGCGCTGCCGCGTTTCCGTGGCCGGGTCGCGTTCGATGTCGCAGAGAAAGGAGCGATGCGGCACCGAACCGCTCACCGGGTCGCAGCTGTCGGCGGATATCAGCGCGTTGAAGTTGCTGCCCAGCGCACCCTCGACCGGCAGGCTGTCGCGGTCGAGCTCGGGGCAGCCCTGCCACCAGCCGAATTCGGCCACGATGACGTCGTCCGCCAGCCGGGGCGTGACGCGTGCGACGAAGCGGGCCTCGCCCACGCGCGTGCGGATGCGCACCCAGTCGCCTTCCACGATGCCCTTTGCCGCCGCCAGCGCGGGACTCAGTTCGGCCACCGGATCGGGCGCGCGCTTGCGCAGCGAAGGCAGGCTGCGGTGCTGGCTGTGGCAATAGAAGCCGTTCTTGGCCGAACTCAGCACATAGGGGAAGCGGCCCTGGCGCGTGGCATTCGCGTCGCGCGGCGTGTCGGCCGGTTCGACGAAGGTGGCGACCGGCGGCTGGCCGTGGCGCAGCAGGGTTTCGGAATAGAGCTCGACGCGGCGCGTCGGGGTGTCGAAGCCGCGCACGCCGGTGGGCGTGGCGCGGGCGAACTTCTGCTCGCTCGCGTCGATGGCGCAGGCAATGCCTTCGGGCCGCGCGCGCAACTGGTCGACCGTGAGGCCCAGCGGCTCGAGCATGTGGTTCCAGCCGGCGTCGAGGCTGCCGCCGAAGAAGCCGTCACCCATGCCGAGGCGGGTGGCCAGTTCGAAGACCACGTCGTTGTCCGAGCGCGATTCGCCGCGCGGCGCAACCATGCGCTGGCGCAACTGCACCCAGCCGGCCGCGCGGTCGTCGATCTCGAAGCCGATGCGCAGGCCTTCGCGCTCCCATGGCGTGTTGACCGGCAGCAGGATGTCGGCGTAGCGGGCGGCGGGTGTTTCGAACAAGTCACAGTGCACGTGGAATTCGAGCTGCGAAAGCGCCCGGTGCGCCAGCGCGGTGTCGGCCTGCGACACGGGCAGGTTGGTGCCGAAGGCCATCATCGCGCGCACCTTGTAAGGCTCGCCTTCAAGAATCGCGCGGTAGGTGTCGCGCGCCGTCACCCAGCCTTGAGACGGAGGGCCGATCGGGCGCTCCGCCAGGCCCAGCGCCTTGGCGCGCTGCGCGTCGTGCAGCAGCGAAAGCGAGTTGACGGCGTTGACGCGCGGACCGACACGAACGCGGTTCGCGCCGATTCGGTCGAAGCTGCCGCACAGCGCATACAGCGTGGCGACCGCGCGTTCGGCCTGTGTGGCGTTGGTGTGCTGGCCGATGCCGGTCCAGGCGTGATAGGCCACGCGGCGGCAGGTGCCGAAAAGTTCGGCGACCGCATGCAGTGAAGCTTCGGCAACGCCGGTGATGCGTTCGACATCCTGCGGCGCATAGGCGGCGCAGCCCTGGACCAGCAGCTCGAAAGCCGGAGCGCACGACAGGCGCTGTGCGCCCATGTCGATCTCTACCGCGCCGCGCAGGCGGAAGTGGGCTGCGTCCTGGGCTTGCGCCGCCTGTGCGGTGTCGTAGGGCACGGCGCAGTCCAGCCTGTCGTTCCACGCCACGAAGCGGTCGCCCTCGGCATCGGGCCACAGGTCACGCTCGCGCAGGAAGTGCCCGTTGTCGCCGCGCACCAGCAACGGGCCATTGGTCCACGCGCGCACGAAGTCTTCGTCGAAGCGCGCGTCCGCGATCAGCAGATGGATCAGCCCCAGCGCCAGCGCCGCATCGGTGCCGGGCCGCACGGGCAGCCAGCTGTCGGCCTGCCGCGCGAGCGCCGTGGGGCGCGGATCGATCACCACCATCTTCGCCCCGTTCGCGCGGCCTCGGCCGATGGCATTGGCCTGTGCCAGCCATGTGTTGGCGGGGTTGTGGCCCCACAGCACGATCAGTTCGGCCTGCGCGTAGTCGGCCGCGGGCATGCCGCAGCCGAAGGTGAAGGCGTGCGCGAAGTCCTTGTGCCAGTTGCAGACTTCGGTCGCATAGCAGATGTTGGGGCTGCCGAAGAGGCGCACGAAGCGCTCGATCCAGTCGATGCTGTCCGTCAGCGGCGTGCCGCTGGGCGTGGTCACGGCGAACACCACAGACTCGGCGCCGCTCTCGGCCTTGATGGCGCCCAGGCGCTGCGCGGTCTCGGCCAGCGCCTCGTCCCAGCCGATGCGCACCCAGCCCGGGTCCGCTTCGGTCTTGGGCCCGGTGCGGCGCATCGGGTAGCGCAGGCGGTGCGGACTGTGCACCAGCTCGGGCGCGGCCTTGCCCTTCATGCACATCGCCTGCCCGGTAGGGTGCGAGGGGTCGGGCCGTACCGATACCAGCATGTCGCCGCGCACCTCGTTGAGGGTGCCGCAGCGGGAGCGGCAGAGCGTGCAGTAGCCCTGCCGGGTTTGCGTTGCCGGTGTTGTCGTCGTCACTTGCATCCGGAACCCGACTGGATCAGGGAATCACCGGCGCGACGTAGCTCAGCGTGCGGCCGAAGAACCAGAGCATGAAGAGCACCAAAGGTGCGTGAACCAGCAGCTGCAGGAAAGTGAAGCCCACGATGTCGCGTGCCTTCAGCGAGAGCACGCCCAGCAGCGGCAGCATCCAGAACGGGTTGATCAGGTTGGGCAGCGCCTCGGCCGCGTTGTAGACCTGCACGGCCCAGCCCAGGTGCACCTTCAGGTCGTTGGCCGCCTGCATGACGTAGGGCGCCTCGATGATCCACTTGCCGCCTCCCGAGGGAATGAAGAAGCCCAGCAAGGCGGAATACGCGCCCATCACCACCGCGAAGCTGTCGACGTTGGAGATGCTCACGAACAGGTGCGCGATGCGGTCCGACAGCGTGATGCCTCCGGCGCCCTTGGCGGCGGTCAGCATGGCCGCGATGGCACCGTACAGCGGAAACTGGATGATCACGCCCGCCGTCGACGGCACCGAACGCGACACCGCGTCGAGGAAGCTGCGCGGGCGCCAGTGCAGCAGCAGCCCGATCATGAGGAACAGCAGGTTGTAGGTGTTCAGGCCCGAGATCGCGATCAGCGGGCTCTTGGCCATGAACTCCTGCGCCAGCCAGCCGAAGCCCAGCGCGCACAGCAGCAGCGTGAGCAACGGGCTGCGTTCGAACCACTCGCCGGGGCGGCGCGTGGCGGAATCGGTGACGGCCGGCCTGGCTTCCGTGAGGTCCACGCCCAGGTCCTGCGCCGTGACCGCGTTCTTCGCGTCGGGCGCCGACCACAGCGCGATGGCCACCGACACGACCATCAGCACCAGCGCCATGATGATCGACTGCCACAGGAAGATGGTCTGGCTGAACGGGATCACGCCGGTGATGTCAAGAATGCTCTTGGGCAGACTGCTGGCGTTGGCCTGCAACTGCGCCGCCGACGAACTGAGACCCAACGCCCAGGTCGCACCCATGCCCAGGTAGGCGGCCGCGCCGCCTGCGCGGTAGTCCATGCGCAGGTCGAGGCGGCCGGCCAGCGCACGCACGTAGAGCGCGCTGAAGATCAGCGAAATGCCCCAGTTGAAGAGCGACAGGATCATGCTGATCGCCGCCACGTACGCGATGGCCTGGCGCCCCGACACGGGCAGCGCGGCCAGTTTGCGGATGAGCCGTGCGGCCGGCGGCGAGGTCGCCACCACATAGCCGCCGATGGCCACCAGCGCCATCTGCATCGTGAACACAATGAGGCTCCAGAAGCCGTCGCCGAAGGACTTGGCCACCGCCTGGGGGCTGGACCCGTTCAGCAGAGCGGCGCCCGCGACCACCACCACGGCGATGCCCGCGAACACGAAGGCGTCGGGGAACCAGCGCTCGGCCCAGGCCGTGAAGCGCAGGCCCAGGCGGCTCAACAGCCCCGCATCGGACGGGGCGTCTTGGGGTACGGGAGCGTGAGCGCCGGGGCCGGCGGATGTCTGCGATGTCGATGGCATGGGTTTTTCGTCCTACTGCTGATGGAACGGGAGGCGTCCTCGTCACACGCCTGACATGGCGCGGTGCCCGGATGTTAGGAACTACCATCGACAATTCATAATATCTATTTTCAATAGAGCGATATAGGACGTATCTATGTCGATAACCATCAAGCAGCTGCAGCACTTCGTGGCTGCCGCGCACACGGGCCAGGTGTCCCGGGCGGCCCAGCGCTGCTATGTGAGCCAGCCGTCGTTGACCACTTCGCTCAAGAACCTCGAGTCCAGGCTGAAGGTGCAGCTCTTCACGCGGCACGCGGACGGGCTGCGGCTCACGGTGCAGGGCGAGGGCTTTCTTCGGCACGCGGAGCACATGCTGCACACGCTCGACGCGGCGGTGGAGGAAACGCGCAACTCGGTGTCCTCGGTCGAGGGGCGGGTGCAGATCGCCATTACAGACACGGTGTCCGAATACATGCTGCCGAAGATCATCGGCGCGATGCGCAGGCAACTGCCGCTGGTCGAGTTCGAGCCCGTGGAGCGCAACCGGCTCGAGATCGAGGACGGCCTGCGCAGCGGCGAGTTCGACCTGGCCGTGGTGCTGGTGTCGAACCTCTCTCGCGCATCGGACATCCGGCGCGAGAACCTGCTGAAGTCGCAGCGCCGCCTGTGGACCTCGTTCGACCATCCGCTGGTGGCGCAGAAGTCGGTGCCGCTGCGGGAGATCGCCCAGTTGCCCTTCGTGCTGCTGGACATGGACGAGCACGTGGACACCGTGGGCCGCTACTGGGGCGCGATGAAGCTCAAGCCCAAGGTCGTGTTCCGCACCAAATCGATCGAGGCCGTGCGCAGCCTCGTCGCGCAGAACGTGGGCGTGACCATCCTGTCCGACCTGGTGTTTCGCCCCTGGTCTCACGACGGCGGGCGAATCCGCAGGACGGTGGTGTCGAGCGCGGTGCCCTCGATGGACCTGGGCCTGGCCTACCGGCGCGGAGCCGTTCTTTCAGAGGCCACCTCGGCCTGCGCAAGCACCTTGCGGCTGCTGGCCAAGACCCTGACGAGGGAGTCGCAGCCGCGCATGGACGATGAGCCGCAGTAGATTTCGAGTCCGGCCAGTTCATGCGTTGGGCGACCCGGCGCTCAACAGATATCGATATAGAAATTCAGCGCAAACGGTGCGCGCCATGCCCGGGAGAATCTGCAGCAACAGGAGTTCGAGGTGAGTCGGAGCCGGGTCGTGCTTCCTGCAGCCCGGTGGGCGACTTTGGGCGGGCCCGCGAGGCCCGCTTTTTTTACGCTTGCGATGCGCCCAGCAGATAGTCCGTGACCTCTTCCGAAAACCGATAGCGCTGCGCACCGATCAGCACGCCATCGGTGCCCGCAGGGTCCGGCCTTGCCGCGGGCAGGCCGTGCGCGACCAGCGCTTCGGCGCAGCCGACCCAGTCGCCGCCTTCGACCGGCTCATTGACCGAGGCCCATGACAGCGAACCGCAGGCGTTGTCGTCGAAGCCGTGCCGTTCTTCCCAGCTGGCGCCGTGTTCGAGCAGGAAGCGGGCGAGGGCTGCGTTGCCGCGAAACACGGCGTGGTTGAGGGCCGAGCCGTCCCAGTCGCCGGCGCGCACGGCGACTGGCCAGCCGAGTTCGACCATGAGTTTCACCGCATCGTCGCAGCCTCCCTGGGCCGTGAGCTCGGGCAGCAGCCGCAGCTGGGGTTGCGACAGCATTTCCATGAGCTTCGGGTTGCTGTCCAGCATCTGCCGCGCGGCCGCTCCGTCGGCCCGTGCGCAGGCGGCGACAAAGGCTTCGGTTTCGGGCAGCGCCGATCCGCCGCAGGCCTGCTGCAGCAGCCGCGCAACCTCCGTCAGCCCGAAGCGCAGGGCGACGGTGCAGGCGCTGGTGCCGTCCGGCGTGGTGACTGAAGGATTTGCGCCCGCGGCCAGCAAGGCCGCGATGTGCGCAGGAGAGCGCCGGCGCCGGATGGCCCACAGCAGCGGCGTGCCCCATTCGGACGTGGGCGAACTCCCGGCGGGTTCGTTGGCGTCGCCGCCGTGCGCGAGCAGCAGGCGCAGGGCTTCGAGCGCATCGAGGTCGAGCACGCGATACAGCGCGTTCGTGCCGGTGACGCGCGCCCCGGCCTTCAGCAGAAGCTCGACGCAGGCCGCGTTCTCCAGCGAGTGGTAGAGCGATTCGTTGTCGTTCGGATCGGCGCCGGCCTGCAGCAGCAGCCGGGTGAGTTCGGCATCGCGGTTCTGGCCGGCGGCGCCGTAGAGCGCGGAAAGGCGCTCGCTCTCGTCCGGTGCCTCGAGCGATGCCGGCGGCCAGCGGTTGCCGCACGACTGATTGGCATCGGCGCCGGCTTCGAGCAGGTGCCGGGCGCAGGCCAGCAGGCCGTCGCGACAAGCCGGCAGTGTCAGCAGGCTGGAATGCGCGACCGCGACGAGCGGCGGCAGCTTGAGCGGCCCGCCCGGCCGATGAATCCAGCCCGGGTCTTGCGCCGTCGCGCGGCGCAGCGCGCTTTCGTCGCCGATGGCGCATGCGAGGTAGGGGTCGTCGCCCAGCAGGCCCGGGCTTTCTTCCAGCAGGCGAACGGCGACTGAGGGCCTCGCGCGGTCCGCGCCGCCGGCGATGTCGCCCGCGTACACGCAGCGCAGCCAATGCAGCACCGTCTTCGCGGGATCGTCCGCCTGTGCCCTGCGTGCGAGCACGAAGCCCTGCAGGTCGGCCCAGGAGGCAAAGCCGTATTCGCGCGCCACGCACGACTGCGCGTCATGCAGGCGCAGGCCGAGCGAGGCGATCGCGGCATCGCTCTTGCCGGCGGCGGCCGGCAGTGCGTCGCGGAATCGGGTGGTGGCGCCGGGGTCGTCGGCCCGGTACAGAGCAAGCAGCTCCTTGGCTTGCTTCTTCAGGTGGCCCAGGTCGGGCCGTGCGGGAATGCGCTTCATGAAAACCTCCGTGCATCGGACGCCGAGGACCCGCAATTCCGGCTGCACAAAAGGCTGATGAATGAATCAGCAACACATGGAGGCAAGTGGGTTCAACCCTTCCCGCGGGCCCGGGCGCGGCTTGCAACCGCGGCCCGCATCTTAGCGCGGCGTTCAGGCCCGCAGGCCGACCGGGCCTGCGTCGTTCATCGCCATCGCCGACGGATCGCCGCTGTTCGAGCGCCAGATCAGCAGGCCGTGCTTCATCGCCTCGCGGATCGCCTGCGTGCGCGACTTCACGCCGAGCTTGCGATACATGCTCTTGAGCTGCGCCTCGATGGTGTTGATGGAACGATGCGTGGCTTCGGCGATCTCGCGGTTGCTCCAGCCGCGCGAGATGAGCCACAGCACCTTGAGCTCGCGCGAGGACAGCAGCGCGTTGGCTTCCGCGGGTTGAAAGTGCTGCATGGCCTCGACGTCGGCATCCACGGTCGCCGGTGGTGCCTGCGAGGGGAACGCGATGGGCCTGAGGATCTCGTGCGCCAGCCGCGCCGCCGCCGATGCATCGCCCTGTTCGATGGAACGCAGCAACGACGCGAGTTCCGGCTCGCTGGCTTTCGTGAACAGATGGCACAACGCACTCGCGACCGCCGCTGCGCTGGCGGTGCGCGCATCGGCTTCGTCGGGCTCGGTCACCAGATGGAGTTCCGGTGGCGGCGGCCTGTGTGCGACAACGGTTTCGAAGGAAGGAGAGGGCGGCATCTTGAAGCAAATCGCTTCGATGCAGGCAGTGACCCGGGAGCCGGTTCACGCACCAATCAAAGCGAAACCGATCGTATGAATTAAGGCCGCCGCGCGCAGCCTGTTTCGGGGCGCGGATGTGTTCTTCATCACATCCGCGCGCAATCGGCGAAGGGCACGCGATTTCAGCGTGCGGATGCGGGCTCCGTGCGCAATTGCTCCTTGAGGATCCGCCGGATCTCCAGGATGGCCAGCGGGTTCTCCTGCACGCTGTGCTGCGACGAGATCACCAGCTCCGACGCCGCGCCTTCGAGGTGCGCGCTCTGGTACGGCACGATGCCGTCGCTCGACGCGGCGAGCGGCACGCCCGCCGTGTCGTTGCCGATGATCGAGTGATAGCGCACGCGCGGGTTCATCGGCAGGCCCGACGACAGCCGCACGAAGGGATCGCGGTCGCTGAGGTTGTCGATGCTGTTCGGAATGCGCAGCGGCCCCTGGTCCTGCTTGCCCGGTGCGATGCGGATCAGCTCGCGCGAGATGTCGCTCAGCTGCCCCAGCATGGTGACCGGCAGCGTGATGAGGTTGGCCACCCAGCGCGAGATGCGGTTGTTGGCAAAGTCGGTGCCGCGGTGCGGCGACGCGATGAAGATGGCGTCGCTGACCTGCGGCAAGGGCTCGAAGCGCAGGTAGGGCGCGAGCCGCTGCTCGATGCGCTGCTGCTGCGCGCCCTGCATCGGGTAGCTTGCGAGCAGGGCCTCCCACAGCTTGTCTTCAGACGATGACACCATCAGCCGCGACAGCACGCCGCCCATGCTGTGGCCGATCAGCGTGACGTCGTTGGACGCGCGGGCCTTGCCCGTGGGGTCGAAGTGCGCAATGGTCTGCTCCACGGCTTCGCGGATGGCGAGGTTGTTGAGCGGCAGCGGCGCGTTGGTCGGGTAGTACACCTGCCAGACCTGGTAGCTGCGGCGCAGCGTCTCGTCGCCGAGTACCTCGTTGGCCACGTTGATCCATGCCTCGGGGCTGCTGGCCAGGCCGTGCAGCATGATGATCGTGCGGCGGTTCGGGTCGTAGGGCTGCATCAGGTAGATGCGCGGCCTCGTGAGACCGTCGGCGCTGCCGAAGAGGCTGCGCAGCGCCTGCAGCGCGAAGTCGGAGCGCGCGAGCCACAGGCCGTAGCCGGAGGTGAAGTTGGCGGCCAGCGGAATGTCCTGCCCGCCGAGTTGCACCGTCGATGTCCGGTAGGGGTCGAACACCACGATGCGCAGATTGCGCGTGGCCAGCACCTGGCGCAGGTCGGCGCCGTCGAACTTGAGCACCGCGGTGAGCGCGGGGAAGGGCGTCTCGCGGTAGGGCGGCGCGTTGGCGCCGTGGGCGGGCTCGTCGGTCACGGCGACAAGCTCGGCGCCGAAGCCGTCGCGCCGGTAGATGTTGCGCAGGCCGGAGAAGGTGAGCGAAGCCGCGGGAATCAGCTCTTGCGGCAACGCGGCCCCGGGCGGCAGCTGCAGCGCGGACACATCGCTGTCGATGTGCCAGTCGCCCACCTGAGGAACAGTGGGCGGCCGGGTGTCGTCGCGGCCGCGCCGGCCGTTCTTCTGGTAGCTGCTGTACAGGCCGGTGATGGCCTGCTGCACCGCATAGTTGTAGTAGTCGCGCACCTGCGTCTGCCGGTCCTCGAAGGCCCGGTCGCGCGGGTTGCGGGCGGTGAAGAACAGGTAGGCATAGGCATGGCGGGCGGTTTCCAGCCATGCGTCGATGGCCTTGTCGGCCGACGGCCCATCGGTCGTGCCGCCCTTGTCCGCCGACAGCGCCACCTGCAGCCAGACCTCCGACAAGGCCGAAAGCCGCTGCTCGTCGGTGATGCCCGCCGAGTCGGCCAGCGCCTGGCGGCAGGCCTGCCCGTCGCGGCGGCACAGGTCGGCGTCGGAGCCGATCACGCGCAGCACTTCCTGCGCGGAGGTGCTGAGCTTGCCCGTGGTGAGGATGTCGCCGCGCCGCTGCGCGAGGTATTCGGCCGGCGAGATGGAGCCGACCTTCACGCCCGCGCAGCCGGCCGCCAGCATCGTTGCGCACAGCAGGGCCGCGAGCAGATGAAAGCGCGCGCGCATCATCATGGCGCCGCTTTCGGCGCTGCGCCCGGCAAGCCTTGCCGGATGGCCTGCGAGAAATCGGCGCCGGGCGTCTTGTCGGTGGCGATGGCGCGGTCGGTGATGCGCCCGGCGGCGCGCAGCGCCTGCATGTCGTAGCCCGGCGTGAGGCCGCCCACGTCGTACAGGTAGTCGGGCAGGTAGCCCGATGCGAGCAGGCGGTAGTCCATGGGCAGGCCGGGCACGATGCGCCTGGCCAGCGCGTAGACGATGGTGGTGCAGTTGGCAGTGAGCGTGTTGTAGAAGCTGGGCGCGCGCACCAGCGCATCGGCCTCGCCCAGGTACGCGAGGAACAGCGAGCGCATCTCGGGCTGCGGCAGGCGCACGCGGTACATGTGGACGTCTTCGCCGCGCACGTTGGTGCGCACGCGCAGGATGTCGTGCTCGTCGGCCGCCACCAGGCTGGTCTCGAACTGCTTGAAGAAGCCGCCGACCGACGAGAAGCTCTCGCCGCGCTCCTTGCGGATCTCTATGGAGAAGGTGAGGAACCGGCCGTCGTCGAAGCCGAACGACACCAGCGTGTGCGCGATGGCCGGGCCGGTCCAGTAGGAGAGCGACACATCGACCGTGCGCAGGCGGTCGAGGTCGTAGCTGCGCGTTTCCCAGCGCTGCGTGTAGTTGGTGTCGCTGCGCCATTCGAAGTTGCGCACGTTCTCCATGGTGACGATGCTGCCGTCCACGCGCGCGTGCAGCTGGCGCGACACGTCGTCGGCCCACACACGGTCCTGCGAGGGCAGGATGGTGCCCCACCATGCGAGCAGCATCGCGAAGCCCACGGCGTAGGAGAGCAGGGCGCGCCCGGCCCTGCCGCGCCACAGCAGCGCGATGGCGGCAAAGGCGAAGCCGGCCCATAAGACGCCGGCGCTGGCCTTCATGAATACCGGCCCCGGCAGCTGGTACCAGAGCGCAAGGCAGGCCCACAGCGCCGTCAGCACCACGGCCAGCGACAGCAGCAGGCGGCCGGAGAAACGCAGGATCGCGCGGATCATCGGCACGCGGCGCCTAGCCGTAGACGCTGAGCGACGCGAGGATGCGCGTGAAGTACGCGTCGGCGAGCGCGGTGGCGCCCTTTGCGTCGCGCGCCTCGAGCGCGTCGACGATGGCGGTGAGCTCGCGCAGCGTCTGCTCGCGCACGATGGCACCCACCGGACCGTTGAGGTTGGAGCGCCCGTCGTACTGCACCGCGCGTCGGTCGGCCACCACCGCATCGAACACCTGCATCAGGAAGCGGTTGCGCGTGGCGCGGAAGATTGCCTGGTGCACGCCGTAGATGCCTTCCTTGAAGGCGATCCACTGGTCGGCGTCGCGCACCACGGCCAGGTGGTGGCGCATGAGCGCGAAGTCATCGGCGTCGGCGCGCTGGGCCGACAGCGCCATCATGGCCGGCTCGAACAGCAGCCGGCCTTCGAGGATCTCGGTGTAGGTCGGCACGTCGCGGTGGTGGGCCGCCACGGGCAGGTCTGACTCGCTGAGCAGCTGCATCAGCGATTCCGCCAGGAAGGTGCCGCTGCCCACCTTGCGCTCCAGCAGGCCCTGCGCGCTCATCATGGCCAGCGCATGGCGCACCGTGCTGCGCGAGGTCTTGAACTGCTCCGACAGGTCGCGCTCGTTGGGCAGCTTGTCGCCGGGCTTGAGCACGCCGTCGCGGATCGACTGGAGGATGGCGCGGTAGACCTTCGAGGCGGTGGCCTTGTCCTGCGCGGCGATCCTGCCCGACAGGTCGGTGACCTCGATCAGGGGTTGCGAGACAGGCTTTGCATCCATGGTTTCAGAGTTCGCCAAAATGGTAGACCAATCACAATTAAGAATCTTAGAATGAATTCATTACGCAGTCATACAAGGCTGCGTTGTCTGGTTGCGGATTGGTTGACCAATCCGTCCGAAGCTGTTGATTTTCGTCGAAAGGTTGACCCTGCGCTGCCCCCGTGCGGCGCTGCGGTGAAGTGTTCTCAATGACCCTGGATTCCAACACGGCGCCGGCGGCCACGGCCCGCGGCCCCAGTCCCCGCCCCGAAGAGCGGCTCGCCGCGCTCGGCCTGGTGCTGCCGCCGCCACCGGCACCCGTCGCCAACTTCGTGGCCTGGCGCCGCACCGGCCCCTTGCTGTATCTCTCGGGCCAGGGTCCGCTGGAGGCGAACGGGCATCTGCACGTGGGCCGTGTCGGCGAGGAAGTGAGCATCGAGGCTGCCTACGCCCATGCGCGGCTCACCGGGCTGAACCTCCTGGCGGTGGCCAAGGCCGCGCTGGGCGACCTCGGGCGCGTGCGCAGCGTGGTGAAGCTGCTGGCTTTCGTGAATGCCTCGCCGGGCTTCGCGCATCACCCGAAGGTCATCAACGGCTGCTCCGACCTGTTCGTCGATGTGTTCGGCGACGAAGTGGGGCGCGGCGCGCGCTCGGCCATCGGCGCGGGTTCGCTGCCGGGCCACCAGACCGTCGAGGTCGAGGCCATCCTGGAAGTGGACTGAGCCATGGCCTACCAGTTCCAGTTCGACGCGCTCGCCCCCTACACCGGGCAACTGGTGGAAGGGCTGCTGCACACGCTGGGCTATGCCGCGTCGAGCATCGTGCTGGGCATGGCGATCGGCGTGGCGGGCTCGCTGGCGCTGGTGTACGGCGGCAAGCCGCTGCGCGGCGTGACGCGGGTGTATGTGGAGTTCTTCCGCAACACGCCGGCGCTGGTGCAGCTCTTTCTCATCTACTTCGGCCTGCCCAACCTGGGCATACGGCTGGAGGCGCCCGTGGCGGGCGTGATTTCGCTGGCGCTGTACTGCGGCGCCTACATGGTCGAGGTGTTCCGCTCGGGGCTGATGTCGGTGCCGCGCGGCCTGTCGGAAGCCGGCGCCGCGCTCGGGCTGCGGCCGCGGCAGGTGCTGGTGCACGTGCTCTTCGTGCCGGCGCTGCGCAACGTGTTTCCCTCGCTCGCGAGCCAGATGGTGCTCACGCTCATCGGCACCAGCCTCATCTCGCAGATCGGGGTGGAAGACATCTTCCATGCCGGCAGCTTCATCGACTCGCGCACCTTCCGCAGCTTCGAGGTCTACCTCGTGATCTGCGCGATGTACTTCGTGGCGGTGCAGGCGCTGCGCGTGATCCTCGGCTTCGTGCAGCGCCGCCTGTTCGGCAAGGAGGGCTGAGATGCGCGGACTTTCCGTTGCCGACCTCTGGCTCATCCTGGGCGCGATCCGCTGGACCGCCGCGCTGGCCGTCACCGCGTTCTCCGTCGGCGCGGTGATCGCGCTCGGCGTGGCCGTCGCGCGCACTTCGCGGCTGCCTTGGCTGCGCGTGCTGGCGCGCATCTACACGGAGCTTGTGCAGGGTACGCCGCTGCTGGGCGTGCTGTTCCTGCTGTACTTCGGCGTGCCGATGCTGCTGGGCATCGAGATCAACGCCTTCATGGCCGCTGCGGCCGCGTTCTCGCTGTCGGCCGGTGCGTTCCTCGGCGACATCTGGCGCGGCGCCATCGAATCGGTGCCCAAGGGCCAGTGGGAGGCCGCCTCCTGCGTGGGCCTGCGCCGCTGGCAGGTCATGCGGCACGTGGTGTGGCCGCAGGCCTTTCGCGTGGCGCTGGGGCCCACGGTGAGCTACCTGGTGCAGCTCATCAAGAACACCTCGCTGGCCGCGCTCGTCGGGCTGGTCGAGCTCACGCGATCGGGCCAGATCGTCGCCGGCTCCACGCTGGCGCACCTGCCTGTCTTCTGCGGCGTGGCCCTGTGCTACTTCGCCATCTGCTACCCGCTGGCCCGGCTGGCACTCTCTCTGGAAGGACGCATGAATGCCGCTCGTGCTCATTGAATCGGTCGAAAAGCACTTCGGCGACAACCATGTGCTGCGGGGCGTGTCCACCGAAGTGGCCAAGGGCGACATCGTGGCGCTCGTGGGCCGCAGCGGCTCGGGCAAGAGCACGCTGCTGCGCTGCGTGAACGGGCTGGAGACCATCAGCGCGGGGCGCATCGTGGTCGACGGCGTGGATGTGCAGTCGCCCGACACCGACCTGGCCCTGCTGCGCCGCCGCGTGGGCATGGTGTTCCAGAGCTTCAACCTCTTTCCGCACCTGTCGGCCGCGGCCAACGTGACGCTGGCGCCGGTGCTGACCAGGAAGATCGCCAAGGGCGAGGCGCGCGACCTGGCCAGGCGCATGCTGGAGCGCGTGGGCCTGGGCCACAAGCTCGACGCCATGCCCTCTCAGTTGTCGGGCGGCCAGCAGCAGCGCGTGGCCATCGCGCGGGCGCTGGCCATGTCGCCGCAGCTGATGCTGTTCGACGAAGCCACTTCCGCGCTCGACCCCGAACTGGTCGGCGAAGTGCTGCGCGTGATGGAAGACCTGGCGCGCGACGGCATGACCATGATGGTCGTCACGCACGAGATGGCCTTCGCGCGCCGCGTGGCCTCCGAGGTGCTCTTCATGAACCAGGGCCGCATCTGGGAGCGCGGCACGCCGGAGCGCATGTTCGGCAGCCCGCAGACCCCTGAATTCCAGCAGTTTGTCCAATCCGTCGTCTGATCTCTTTCGTCTTCCCCAAGGAGCTTCCATGTTCAAAATGAAAACCCTGTTCGCCGCCGCGCTGGTCTGCGCCGCTCCCTTGCTCGCGCATGCCGACAAGCTCGCGGACATCAAGGCCAAGGGCACGATCCGCATCGCCACGACCATCGACGCCGCCCCCTGGGGCTTCACCGACGCGGCCGGCAAGCCCACGGGCCTGGACGTGGAACTGGCCGAGAACGTGGCCAAGGCCATGGGCGTGAAGCTCGAGCTGCAGCAGGTGACCGGCGCCAACCGCATTCCCTACCTGCTGTCGAACAAGGTCGACGTGGTGATCGCGGCGCTGGGCAGCTCGCCCGAGCGCGCCAAGCAGGTCGCCTTCTCCAAGCCCTATGCGGCGGTGTACCTGGGCGTGTACGGCGGCAAGGGCATTCCCAAGTTCGCCAAGCTGAGCGAGCTCGCGGGCCAGACCGTGGCGGTGCCCAAGGGCTCGACGCCCGACCTGTCGCTGAGCGAACTGGCGCCCGGCGCCAAGCTGATCCGCCTGGAAGACACGGCCTCGACCATCTCGGCCTTCCTGTCGGGCCAGGCGCCGCTGTTCGCCGAGAACAACTTCATCGCCCAGAAGGTGGCCGATGAAAACCCCGCCAAGGGCATCGAGATGAAGTCGCTGATCCGCATCAGCCCCGCCTACATGGCCGTGCAGCCCAGCGAAACCGCGCTGCTGGCCGAGATGAACAAGATCATCGACGCCAAGGCCGCCGACGGCAGCCTCGCGGCGCTGCGCCTGAAGTGGTTCAAGGACGAGCAGAAAGAAGTGAAGTGAGCCAGCCGCGTCCTTCCACCGTTTTCACGGACATCGATTGGGCCAGGCCCGGCAAGCAGGTCGGCCATGCGTGGCTGCCGTACTCGGGGCATGAGGATGCCTGGGGCGCGGTCGCGCTGCCGCTGGCCGTCATCGGCAATGGCGACGGGCCGACCGTGCTGGTCACCGGCGCCATCCACGGCGACGAGTACGAAGGCCCGATCGTCATCAACGAGCTGATCCGCACGCTCGACGCCGCGCAGGTCAAGGGCCGCCTGATCCTGATGCCCGCGGCCAACGCACCGGCATTGCGCGCGGCCTCGCGCGTGAGCCCGCTGGACGGCAAGAACCTGGCGCGCGTGTTCCCGGGCAACCCCTTCGGCACGCCGACCGAGCAGATCGCCGCGTTCATCCACGACGTGCTGTTCCCCAGGTGCGACGCGTATGTCGACCTGCACGCGGGCGGCAGCTCGCTGTTCATCGAGGAGAGCGCGCAAGTGGTGGTCACGCCCACGCTGGCGCCCGAAGTGCGCGAGCGCGCCGAGGACATGGCGCGCTGGTTCGGCGCCAGGTTCACCGTGATCACCGACAACATGGGCGATCCGCGCACCAGCTGCGGCGCAGCGGCTCACCTGGGCCTGGCGGCGATCGCGGCCGAGATGGGCGAGAACGGCAGCGTGTCGCCCAAGGGCGTGAAGCGCACGCGCGAGTGCCTGTCGCGCGTGCTGGCACGGCTGGGCGTGGTGCCCGCCGAGCTGCCGGCCACGCCGCCGGCGAGCCGCCGCGTGCACATCGTGCCGGACGGCGGCAACCTGCTGTCGCCGGGCGACGGCTACTTCGAGCCGCTGCACCAGCTCGGCGACACGGTGGCCGCCGGCGAGCTGGCCGGCTACCTGCACCTGCTGACCGAGCCCGCGCTGGCGCCGCGCGAAGTGCGCTTCGCCAAGGGCGGCACGGTGTATTCGCAGCGCACCTTCGGCATCGTGAAGCAGGGCAACAACCTGTGCGTGCTGGTCGAAGACGAGGAAGGCGCTGCTGCATGAGCGAGAACACCACCCCGATCACGCTGGACGACTACCGCGCGGCCCATGCCCGCGTGCAGCCCTACATCCGCCAAACGCCGCTGGTCGTTGCGCACCCCTGGGTGCCCGGCGGCGCGGCGCAGGTGCGCTTCAAGGCCGAGTGCAACCAGGTCACCGGCTCCTTCAAGGCGCGCGGCGCTTTCAACCGCGTGCTCAATCTGTCGGACGACGTGCGCAGGCAGGGGCTGGCCACCGCGTCGGGCGGCAACTTCGGCGCGGCCGTGGCCTACGTCGGCAAGACGCTGGGCCTGCCGGCCAACGTGTTCGTGATGAACACCAGCACGCCGATCACGCGGGCGCGCATCGAAAGCCACGGCGCCAGGCTGACCGTGCACGGCGACTTCTGGGACCAGAGCTGGGACGCCGCCGGCGCCAACGTGGCCGAGCACGGCGGCGCGCTGCTGCACCCGTATGCCGACCGGGACGTGGTGATCGGGCAGGGCACGACCGCGCTGGAAATCATCGATGAATGGCCCGAGGTCGAGACGCTGGTGGTGTCCATCGGCGGCGGCGGCCTGCTCGCGGGCATTGCGCAGGCGGCCAAGCTGCTCAAGCCGTCGATCCGCGTCATCGGCGTGGAAGCGGCGGGCTGCCCCACGCTCCACACCTGCCGCAAGGAAGGCCGCATCGTGAAGCTGGAGAACGTGAAGACGCGCGTGCCCATCCTCGCGGCGCGTTCCACCGAGCCCTTGAACTTCGAGCTGATCGAGAAGTACGTCGACGAGATCGTGCTGGTCGATGAAGAAGTCATCGAGGACGCGGCCCGTTCCGCCTGGCAGCACGCGGGCCTGGCCATCGAGCTGGGCGCGGCCACCGCGCTGGCGGCCGTGAGCCAGCGCTGCTTCGAGCGCCGCGGCGACGAGAAAATCGCCGTCGTGCTGTGCGGCAGCGGCAGCGACGGCATGCCCAAGGCCTGAGCGCGCTGCCTGCCGCGCTACAGCATGTAGGTCACGAGCTTGAAGTCCGGATCCTCCGGGAAGGACTTCACCGTGAACCCCAGCCTGCGCACCAGCTTGAGCATGTCGGGGTTGTTGGCGAGCACCAGCCCGTCGATTTCCGAAAGGCCCTTGTCGCGCGCCACGTCGATGATGCTTTCCATCAGCCGCGAGCCGATGCCCTTGCCGCTGAACTCGTCGGCCACCACCAGCGAGAACTCGCAGCTGGTCTGGTCGGGGTTGGTGATGTAGCGCGACACGCCCACGATGCGCTCGCTTTCGAGCACCGTGCCTTCGGGCGACACGCTGCGCTCCATCACCACCGCCACCAGCGCCATCTCGCGGTCGTAGTCGATCAGCGTGAAGCGCGACAGCATCGACGGCGGCAGCTCGTGGAAGCGCGAGACGAAGCGGAACCAGCGGCTCTCGGGCGACAGGCCCTGCACCAGCGCCTGCAGCATCTGCGCGTCGTTGGGGTGCACCGGCCGCACGATGTAGATGCCGCCACCCGGCAGCGGCCATTCGCGCCGGTAGCGCGCGGGGTACGGCATGATGGCCAGGTGGTGGTAGCCGTTGGCCGCATTGCCCAGCTGGCCCGACACCGCCTGCGTGCTGCTGTCGACCACGATGCGCGCATCGACCGAGATGGCGCCCGACTCGTCAACGATGATGGGGTTGATGTCCATCTCGCGCAGCTCGGGCAGCTCGCACACCATTTCCGACACGCGCAGCAGCACGTGCTCCAGCGCCTCCATGTCCACCGCGCTGGCGCCGCGCCATTCGCCCAGGGTCTCGGCCACGCGCGAGCGCTCGATCAGCCGGCGCGCCAGGAACTGGTTGAGCGGCGGCAGCTCCATGGCGCGGTCGTTCAGCAGCTCGATCATGGTGCCGCCCGCGCCGAACACGATGACGGGGCCGAACGGCTGGTCGGTCACCAGGCCCACGTAGATTTCTCGCCCGCGCCGCGCGCGCACCATCTTCTGCACGGTCACGCCGTTGATGCGCGCCTCGGGCGCCAGGCGTGCCACGCGTTCCATCATCTCGACGTAGGTGTCGCGCGCGCTGGTGCCGTTCATCACGTTGAGCGCCACGCCCTCGACGTCGGACTTGTGCGGGATGTCGGGCGAATCGATCTTCAGCGCCACCGGGAAGCCCAGTTGCGTGGCGATCATCATGGCTTCGTTGGCACTGCGCGCGAGCAAGGTGCGGGTGATGGGAATGTGGAACGACGACAGCAGCGACTTCGACTCCATCTCCGTCAGCACGCGGCGCCGCTCGGCCAGCACGCTTTCGATCAGCAGGCGCGCGCCTTCGATGTCGGGCTTGGCCAGCGCCGACAGCGGCGGCGGCGTCTGCTGCAGCAACTGCTGGTTCTGGTAGAAGGCCGCGATGTTGCCGAAGGCGCCCACGGCGGCCTCCGGCGTGCGAAAGCTGGGAATCGTGGCCTCGGCCAGCACCGCGCGCGCCTTGCCCACCGACGAGTCGCCCATCCAGCAGGCCAGCAGCGGCTTGTTCATGGGGCGCGGAATGTCGGCCAGCGCCTTGGCGGTGGCCGCGGCATCGGCGCCGGCCTTGGGCGAGAAGATGGCCAGCACCCCGTCGACCTGGCTGTCGGCCGAGGCCGCGTCGATGGCTGCGCGGTAGTGCGCGGGCTGCGCGTCTTCCGAAAGATCGATGAGGTCGGTCAATGAAGCGAGCGGTGGCAGCGACGGCAGCATCAACTTCTGCACGGGCGCGGAGAGCTTGCCCAGGTCGAGCCCGATCTCGTTGATCCAGTCGGCCGCCAGCACGCCAGGGCCGCCGCCGTTGGTGACCACCGCCAGCCGCTTGCCCACCGGCCGGTAGCGCGAGGCCAGGCACTTGGCCGCCGAGAACAGCTCGACGAAGGAGCGCACCCGCACCGCGCCCGCGCGGCGCAGCGCGGCGTCGAACACGTCGTCGCTGCCCACGATGGCGGCGCTGTGCGTCTGCGCGGCTTCGTTGCCTGCCGGCTTGCGGCCGGCCTTGAGCACCACCACCGGCTTGGCATGCGAGGCCGAGCGCAGCGCGCTCATGAAGCGGCGCGCGTCGGCGATGCCTTCGAGATACACGATGATGCTGTGGGTGGCCCGGTCGTTGGCCAGGAAGTCGAGCACCTGCGGAATGTCGACCGAGGTGTGCGGGCCCAGCGACACCACGCTGGAAAACCCGACGCCGTTCTGCCGCGCCCAGTCGAGCATCGACGCGGTGAGCGCGCCGGACTGCGACACCAGCGCCAGCGGCCCGGTGCTGGCGAGGGGGCCGGCCACGCTGGCGTTCAGATGCAGCGGCGGGCGCTGGAAGCCCAGCGAGTTGGGCCCGAGCAGGTGCACGCCTTCGCGCTTTGCGATCTTGCGCCACTGGGCCGCCTGGTCGGCGCTGATGCCGCTGGAAATGACAACCGCCGCCGTGCAGCCGATGCGGCCCGCGATCTCCAGCGCGGCCGCCACGTCGCGCGGGGCGAGGGCGATCAGCGCCAGGTCGGCATGGGTCTGGGCCAGTTCTTCGAGCGTGCCCTTGGTGCGCACGTCCAGGAAGCGCAGCGTGCCGTCGAAGCGGTCGGCGCGGAAGGCTTCGCGCAGCGTGCGGCCGGCCGGCGTCTGGCCGCCGGGGTCGTCGGCGTGGCCGACGAAGGCCACGATGGAGGCCGGGGCGAAGAGCGGATTCAGGAAATGCTTGTCCATGCCCCCAAGTCTGCACCGTTCGGGGACGGGTTTGCGCGGCGGGCGGAGAACTCGCGAGGATTTTGAGTCGGACCGGCATGCCCCGTCGCCGCGCAGGCGGCGCCTCGCTATAGTCAAGGGTCATGCAAAAACGAATCGGCGTGGTCTTCGTCTCCAGACGAAATTCACTGCGCAGCATCCTGGCGGAAGCATGCCTCTCGCACCTGGACCCCAAGCGGTTCTCGGTCTCTTCCTGCGGTCAGCCCGGGCATGTCGGGCGCGAGTTCCATCCCGCGGCCATCGGCGCTCTTCATAGCGCCAGCATTCCCGTTCCGCAGAGGCCGCCGCGAAGCTGGGACGAGCTGGTGCGAACCCACCCTTCCGGCGCGGATTTCGTCATCACCCTGGACGCGGCCACCGAGTCGCTGCAACCCCCGTGGCCCGGCCAGCCAGACGCGGCGCTGTGGTCCTACCCGGACGTTGCCGCCGGTGCCGACCCCGAGCAGGTCGCTCATGCGGCGGTGCAGATGCTGTTCTCGCTGCGCCGCCGGCTCGAGCTGCTGGTGAGCCTGCCGATGCAGGGTGTCGACCGCGCGGCGGTGCGCTCCGACGTGCGCGACCTGGGCTACATGCGCTAGCGACCGCGGCCCGCGAAGGGCTGGCGCATCCACTGCCGCTCGGCCTCCGCGATGGGCGATTCGAGCGCCCGTTCGGGCACTTCCCAGACGATGGCGCGCGGCGGGTTGTCCGCGAACGCCGGTCCCGGAAAGTAGCGCCGGGCGGCGCCGGAAAAATCGCCCCCGTCCATCGCGAAATCGGCGACCAGCGACTGGGCGGCGAGCTGAAGAAAGGGCAGGAAGTTGGCGCGCCGCGAGAACGAACTGCCGATCAGCACGATGGACGGCAGTGCGGTGTTGCCGAACAGGTCGGTGCTCTCGCTGCGCGTCTCGACGGTCGATTGCCAGCCGGTGTCGGGCGCGGGCTTCAGCGACGGCGGCAGGCCGTCGATGCCGGCCAGGCGCACCAGGTCGCCCCATTCGGTGACGGTCTTGCGCGATGCGACCACGGAAGGCATCGGCGTGGCGTCGAGCACCTGCATGCGCCGAAGGCGTTCGGCCACGGCTTGCGCGGCCAACTGGCTGCCGTGCTCGGTCCAGTGCGTGTCGGTTTTGAGGAAGGGCGCGGGCGATGCACCTGCGAGCACCGGTGCCAGATCGAGCACGGGCACGTTCGCGGCATCGAGCATGGCCGTCCATTCGCGCACACGGCCTTCGAGTTCGGGCGGGCGCCGCAGCCGGCCCAGGTGTTGGCTTTCGATCCGGCTCTTGTCGGGCACTACCACCACCAGCAGCGCCATGCGCCGTGCAGCCAGCGCGCGGGCGATGTCCGTGACGGTGGCGGCACGGTCACGCGCATTCGCAACGCGGCCGGTGTGAACGCGCAATTCCTCGTCGAGGAAGAGCCAGTCGCCTTCGCCCCGATGCACCTCCGCGCCGAGGTCGCCCAGCAGCAGCCAGCTTGCCTCGCGCTGGTAGCGCGCGAGCGTTTCGGTCAGCGGCGTCGTGACCAGCGTCTTCGTCAGCGCGCGCCGGGCTGCGGCATCGTCCAGCAGCGAAGCGTCGGCATGAGCCAGCGCGCCGGGCATGTTCGGCAAGCTCGCGACGAACGCCGCACCCAGCGACGCGACCAGCACGCCCGCCGTCGTCCAGCGGAGCATTCCACGCAGTCGCCGGTTGGTGCGCGCTGTTGCCATGCCCATCAGAACTGGAAGTAGAGGAAAGGCACCGTGCCGCGGCTCGACACCAGCGCGAGCGAAAGCAGGAAACCGGCGATCGGCGCCAGCGTCGCGAGCACCGCGCCGCCATTGCCCGCATGCCGCCGCGCGCCGACCAAGGCCGGCGCGAGCACCCAGGCAATGCCCAGCAGATAGGCCAGCACCACCGGCAGCCGCAGCATGTTGGACAGCGCCGCCCCTAGTGCCACGCCATGCGCGCCGAACTGGCCGGCCAGCATGTCGCAGGCGACCGCGAAGTCGGGCGCGCGGAACAGCGTCCAGCCCAGCATCACGAACAGCATGGTCGCGGCGTGCGCGAGCGGCGCGGGCAGGCCCAGCCCGCGCGCGCGGCACAGGTGCACCACGCTCAGGCCAATGCCCTGTGCCAGGCCCCAGTACAGGAAGTTCCAGCTGTCCGCGCCGTGCCAGAGCCCGCCGATGGCCATCGTCAGCATCAGGTTCAGCACCGTGCGCCGGGTGCCCTTGCGGCTGCCGCCGAGCGGCACGTAGAGGTAGTCGCGCAGCCAGGACGACAGCGAGATATGCCAGCGCCGCCAGAACTCCGCCAGGTTGCGCGCGAGGTAGGGCCGGTCGAAGTTCTCGGGAAAGCGAAAGCCCAGCATCGCGCCGATGCCGATGGCCATCGCGCTGTAGCCCGCGAAGTCGAAGAACAGCTGCAGCGTGTAGGCCAGGCAGCCGAGCCAGGCATCGGCCAGGCTGGGGTGCGCGGCCGAAAACACATGCTCCACCACCGGCGAAAGCGTGTCCGCCACCAGCACCTTCATCGTCATGCCGATCATGAAGCGGCGCGCGCCCGTGGCGAATGCCGACGCATGCACGGCGCGGTGCGCCAGGCGCTGGCGCACCCAGTCGTAGCGGATGATCGGCCCCGCGACGAGGTGGCCGAACATCGCCAGGTAGGTCGCGAAGTCGATGGGCCGGCGCTCCGCCGGAAACTTGCCGCGATGCACGTCGACCAGATAGGAGATCGCCTGCAGCACGGTGAACGACAGCCCGATGGGCAGCGCGATGCGTTGCCATTCCACCGGCATGGCGCCGGCATGCGCCAGGGCCGCGTTGAAAGTCTCGACCGCGATGTTGGCGTACTTGAACCAGGCCAGCACGCCGAGGTTCAGCACGATGAACGCCACCAGCACGCCGCGCCGCCCCGGCCCCGCGCGCTCGACCAGCAGCCCGCCCGCCCATGCCAGCGCCGTAAGCGCAATGAACAGCAGCAGGAACAGCGGGCTCCACCAGCCGTAGAACAGCCAGCTCGCCAGCAGCAGCACGATGTTCTTCGCGCGCGCCGGCGTCAGCGCATACAGCAGCAGGAACGCCGGCAGAAAGACCGAGAGGAATTCGAGCGATGCGAAAACCACGGCCGGGTCAGCGCGCGATGCGGTCCTGCAGGCCCATCAGCCGGCTGCCCTTGCCGGCGGGAACGAGGAACACGCTGTAGCGCTGGCCGGCCTGCAGCGAGCCCAGGTCGACCTTGCCCTCGACGGGCTGGCCGTTGCAGGTGGCATGCACCGCCAGCTTCACCGGGTTGACGGCACGGCGCGCGCTGGCGAGCGCCGCCTGGTTCTCGAAGATGGCCGCGTTGCCGGTGCTGGCCAGGAGGCCCGCGGCGGTGCAGCGCGCGTCGGCGTTGTAGAACGCGAGCGAGGCGCGCAGGGGATCGAAGCTGGGTGGCGGCTCGGTGAAGCTGGTGCCGGCCATCTCGCCGTTCGCGCCTTGCCACGCCAGCACCGAGGCCGAGCCGCCCGACGGCACGCGCAGCGTGATGGCCATCTGCCGCTGGCCGTTTTTCCAGTAGCCGGTGACCGGCGCGTCGGAGCGCACGGGCTGGTAATCGGTGATGGGCGAAGAGGGCGCCACCACCACGCTCGCCTTTGCGGGGCCGCCGCTCTGCACCGTGAGCGCCTGCGCCCCCGCGTTGACGAAGCGCACCAGCGCCAGGTCTTGCGAGGGGCCCGTGTCATACAACTGGGGCGCGGCGCCGGCCACGGCGGGCAGCAAGGCGCCGAGCAGCGCATGGCGCCGCATCTTGAGAGCGGCGCGCCTCATGGCCGCGGGGTGCCGGCGGCAGCGGGCGCCAGGGGCAGCCGCGCGACGGCCTTGGCTATGGCGTCGCCCCAGGCGCGGTAGCCGCTCGCGTTGAAATGCTGCCCGTCGATGGTCGGCCACTGGCCGCGCGCGGACATCTCCAGCGAGTCGATGTAAGTGCAGGGCGCCACGTTGGTGGCAAGGAAGCGGCTCACCGTTTCGGCGCGTGCGTAGGTCTTGCCGTACTGGCCGCCTTCCTGCCCCCACGCGGGGCCGACCCAGGCGCACTTGGTGCCGGTGGCCGAAATCGCGCCGGTGAGCGCGCTCACCTGCTGCCAGACCCAGTTCATCGGAAAGTCGGCCTGCCGGTAGGCGGCCATGGTGTCGCCCAGCACGATCAGCACCAGATCGGGATGTTCGGCCTTGATCAGTTGCGCGACCGCCGTCGTCTTGGCCCGGTTGCCGGGGCTCACGACCGCCGGCTTGTTGCCGATGCGTTCCGCGCTGCCGCAGGAGCCGGGCTTGGACACCGTCCAGTCGTAAGGCTGCACGCCGCACACGCCGATGGAATGCACCTTCGCGCCCTGGCGCTGAAGATCGTCGTGCAGCGACGACATCAGGTAGCTCGGCTGCGACAGATGACTGTCCCCGATGATGAGGATGGAAAGACCGGCAATTGCCGCTGCGAGTGCCACCAATATCCCTTTCGTTTTCAAGGCCGGAAAATGTACCAGCCCCGGCGGTCCATCGCCCGGCGGTCGAATCCGCGTTCAGTCCGTGCCACACCCCGGCATCGATGAAAAACACATAAGCAAACTCGAAATCAGGCGTTCCCGGCGGGGCGCTGCGCGGGCTCAATGTCGGGCTTTCCCGCTGCCGGCTTCGAATCTTGTCAGACCTTTCTTCCGGATTTCCCGCGCCACGGCGCCTGGGCTTCTTCAGTCGCCTGCTCGACGACACCACCGCCGCCGAGCGCTACCGGCTCGTCGCCGAGCAGATCGCGCACGCCGAGGCCCTGGGCTTCGACTCCGCGTGGGTGGCGCAGCACCATTTCCATGAACACGAAGGCGGCCTGCCGTCGCCCCTGGTCTTCCTGGCCTACGTGGCCTCGCGCACCAGGCGCATCCGGCTGGGTACCGGCATCGTCACGCTGCCGCTGGAAAACGCGGTGCGCGTGGCCGAAGACGCCGCCGTGCTCGACCTGCTCTGCGGCGGGCGGCTCGAAGTGGGCGTCGGCACGGGCGGCACGCCGGAAGCCTTCGCGGCCTTCGGGCTCGACAGCAACGAGCGCTCCGCCATCTTCGCGCGGCAGCTCGACGCGGTGCGTGCCGCGTGGGCGGGCCGGCCGCTGGCCGGCGGCGACACGCTGTACCCGCCGGGCGCGCAGTTGCCGGGGCGCATCTGGCAAGCGACCTTTTCGGTGAGCGGCGGCGCCCGCGCGGGGCAGGCCGGCGACGGCCTGATGCTCTCGCGCACGCAGCCGCGCCCCGGCCACGCGCCCGACGCACCGCTTTCCGGGCTGCAGAACCCCATCGTCGATGCCTACCTGGCGGCGCTGCCGGCCGGCGTGGCGCCGCGCATCGTCGGCTCGCGCAGCGTGTTCGTGGCCGATAGCCGCCAGGAGGCGCTGCGGCTGGCCGACATCGGCCTGCGCCGCTCGGCCGCGCGTTTTGCCGCCTCGGGACAGGCCGGCCTGGCGGACCGCGCGGGGCCGGACGCATCGCTCGAGGAACTGGTCGCCGCCTACGACGTGCATGTTGGCTCGCCCGACGAGGTGATCGCCTCGCTGCGCGCCGACAGCACGCTCGACCGCGTGACCGACCTGGTCTGCCAAGTGCACCCGGTCGATCCGCCGCATGCGGCCATCCTGCGCTCCATCGAGCTGATCGCGACCGAGGTCGCGCCGGCGCTGGGCATCCATTCCTCATCCACGCTTCGCGAGACCGCATGAACGCCGTTGCTTCTCCTTCTTTGTCCTCCGACTCCGGCGCGCCCGAGGTGCCCGACGTGATCGACAGTCTCGTCGGCATCGCCCCGAGCCAGCATCTCGACCGCATCCGCCGGGGGCGCGAGCAGGCCCGCACCCATGCGCAGCAGAGCTATATCTCGCTGTTCGCGCCGAAACCGCCGGTGCCCGGCAATTTCGACATCGCCGACCGCTTCGCGCTCGCGGCCTTCGTGGCCGGGCTGCACGGCCATGCGGGCGTGGCGCGCTTCTATGCGGAACAACTGCCCGGCCAGGGCGCCCGCGCGGGGGTGGCCGATGCAATCGAGGCCGAGGTGCAGCGCGGCGCCGCGCAAGGCCCCTACGGCAGCTACCCGGCCGGCCCGCTGAGCGCAGAAGACAAGGCCGGGCCCTCGTATGTCGTGAGCGATGCGCACCGCGAACTGCTGGGCGAACGGCTCTCGGCCGCGCTCGCGCATGCGCACCTGCTGGTGTTCCATCCGCGCGATGCCAGTCCGGCCGCCTTGCAGGCGCTGCTGGATGCGGGCTGGACCAGCACCGGCATCGTCACGCTGTCGCAGCTGGTGGCATTCCTCGCGTTCCAGATCCGGGTCGTCACCGGCCTGCAGGCGCTGGCGCAACGTCCCGCAACCTCCATCGACTGAGCCCGGCCATGAGCAACACCGAATCGACCCTGACCCATCCCGGCAACGCGCATCCGAGCGTCTTCACCCAGGCGCAGCTCGAGTGGCTGCCATGGCTGGAGCCGCTGCCCGAAGCCGAGCTGACCGAGCGCCACTTCGCCGGGCTGGTGGACGCGGCGCGCGCCAAGTCGCCTTACTTCCGGCTGCTGGCGCGCGACCCGGACATCCTCGGCGCGCGCACCCGCACCGACAAGGACATCTTCTACAACCCCGAAGCCGGCCTGCCGCGCGCGGAGCGCGAGCTGTCGGCGGCCGCGGCCTCGCGCTACAACGGCTGCATCTACTGCGCGTCGGTGCATGCGCGCTTCGCCTCCCATTTCTCGCACCGCACGCAAGACGTGCAGCGGCTGCTCGACGAAGGCGTGGGCGCCGAACTCGGCGAGCGCTGGAACGCGATCGTCGCGGCCTCCGTGGCGCTGTCGTCCACGCCGTCGGCTTTCAGCGTCGAACACATCGACCAACTGCGCGCGCAAGGGCTGGACGACCTGGCGATTGCCGACGTGATCCACGGCGCGGCCTTCTTCAACTGGGCCAACCGGCTGATGCTGTCGCTGGGCGAGCCGCAGGCGCAGACAGCAGCCTGAACGCTATTCCAGCGTGAAGCCGATCTTCAGCGTCACCTGCCAGTGCGCGACCTTGCCGTCGACCACGTGGCCGCGCGTCTCGGTCACGGTGAACCACTGGATGTTGCGCACCGTCTCGTGCGCCTTGGCGATGGCGGTCTGCACCGCGTCTTCGATGCCCGTCGGCGACGAGCCGGTCAGTTCGAGGGTCTTGTAGACATGGTTGGACATGGCGTTTCTCTCCTTGGTTGACTGAAGGTTGCGTGAGGCTTGCCGAGGACCATCGTAGTCCCGCGGCCCGGCTCAATGAACGAATCCGCCTTTCACGAAGCGCACGGGCTCGGCGTCCATGCGCGCGATGAGCGCGCCGAGGCCGTCCGGCGGCAGCGGAATGGGGCCGGGCGCGGCGCGGGCGGGCTGATCGGTGCGGCACAGCAGGTCGTCGTCGCTCCATGCGCCCTTGCCGGGTTCGCCGCGCGCGCGCAGCCAGCCGTCGCGGTCGACGATCAGCTGCGTGCCCGCCAGCCGCGGCGTGGCGGCGATGAGCGAGAACGCATCCCAGGCGGTGGCCGACTCGGCGACGCAATCGCCCGCGTGCGAGGCCGCGGCGGCGCTGTCTTTCGCCAGGAAGACGGTGACGAGGCGCGGGTCGTCCTGCAGGGCTTGCCCGCCGGCCGCCACGATCCGCAGCCGCTGGCCGCGCCAGCCGCTCAGCATGCGAGGCGGCTTGCCGGCGCACTGCACGGCCACGTCGGGCGGCGAGATCGGCTGCGTCCAAAGGCCGGCTGCGCGCAGGCTCTGGCCCGCGCCCTGGGCCTTCATGAAGTCGATGAGCGCCCAGGCGTCGTCGTCGCCGAGCCTGCTGCCGAAGGCGGGCATGGTGGGCGAGCCGCGCCGGTCGCGCATGCCGTGCAGCACGTGCCAGAGCACGTCGCCGTCGGCGCGCCGCCACAGCAGCGGCCCGGCCAGGTTGGGCGGCCATACCGGCTGTGCTGCCGCCAGCGGGCCCTGGCCCAGGCCGTCGGCGCCGTGGCATGCCGCGCATTGCGCCGCGAAGAGCACGCGCCCGCGCTCGATGCTGTCGGCCGTAAAACCGGTGGGCGAGCGCTGGAAGCTGGTCGGATACGCCGGCACCAGCACCACGTCGGCATCGGGCCACGGAGCCGCCACCACCAGCAGCGTGGTCGCGGCCAGCAGCCAGATGCGCCGGCGCCGCCACAGCAGCGCGAGCACCAGCAGCAGCAACGCCGCCGCGAGCACGACCACGGTGAGCCCGAGCCTGCGCGCCTGCCCGAGGTCGATCAGCAGGTTCTCGCCCGACAGCCGGTGCGCCCACGGCCACGCAGGCTGGCCGTGGACCTGCGCCACGAGGCCCAGCGCGTCCAGCAGGCGAAGCAACTGCAGTTGCGCGCCCTGGAGCAGGCCGATCAGCAGGTTGAGCCAGCCGGCCTCGGGGGATGCGTTCATGTCACCACGTGGCGTCGAGTCCCAGGTGCTTGAGCGCCTCGTGCCGCAGTTCGGCCAGCCGCGGATCGCCGCGGTGGCGCGGGTAGGGCAGGTCGACCACCAGCTCCGCCGCGATGCGTGCGGGCCGGTCGCTCAGCACGATCACGCGGTTGGCCAGGAACAGCGCCTCTTCCACGTCGTGCGTCACCAGCAGCGCCGAGAAACCGGCGCGCTGCCACAGGTTGACCAGCTCGCTCTGCATCGCAATGCGCGTGAGCGAGTCGAGCTTGCCCAGCGGTTCGTCGAGCACCAGCAGTTGCGGGTCGTTGACCAGCGCGCGGGCCAGCGCCACGCGCTGCGCCATGCCGCCCGAAAGCTGGTGCGGGAATGCCTTGGCAAAGTCTGTCAGGCCCACGAGCTTGAGCGCCTCGTCGACGCGGCCGCGCTGCGCCTTCAGCACGCCGCGCGCCTGCAGGCCGAGCGCCACGTTGTCCCACACGCTGCGCCAGGGGTAGAGCGTGGGGTCCTGGAACACGACGATGCGCGACGGGTCGGGCCGCGTGATCGGCGCGCCGTCCTGCGTGATGCTGCCGGTGGTGGCGGGCTCCAGCCCGGCCACCAGCCGCAGCAGCGTGGACTTGCCGCAGCCGCTGGGGCCCAGCAGCGCGACGAATTCACCGGGCCGCACCTGCAGGTCGATGCCGTCGAGCACCTGCAGCACGCCGCCCGACACCTCGAACCAGTGGCTCACGCCCTGGATGCCGATGTGCGCGCCGCCCGTGGCGGCGGCCTGCGAGGCTGAGGGCGAGGGCGAGGTCAGCGTGCTCACCATTTGACGGTTCCTTTCTGCCACGACAGCACGCGGTCGCGCACCTTGAACAGCAGCGTGATCAGGCCCGAGCACAGCACCGCCATGACGAACAGCGCCGCGTACATGTTGGCGTAGGCAGCCCAGCCCTGCGCCCACTGCAGATACCAGCCCAGGCCGGCTTTCACGCCCATCATCTCGGCGGTGATCAGCACCGAGAACGAGGCGCCCAGCCCCATGAAGAGCCCGACGAACACCTGCGGCAGGGCCCCCGGAATCGCCACGCGCAGCACCAGGAAGCGCTCCGACGCGCCCAGCGTGCGCGCCACGTCGTAGTAGCTCTTGCCGACCGAGGCCACGCCCGACCAGGTGAGCACCGCCACCGGAAAGAAGGTCGCCAGGCCGACCAGGAACACGGCCGCCGAATAGCTCGAAGGCGCGAAGAAGAACGCCAGCGGCAGCAGCGCCGATGCCGGCACCGGCCCCAGGAAGCGCAGCACCGGATGCACCCAGTACCCCGCGATGCGCGACCAGCCGACCGCCACGCCGGTGCCGAAGCCGACCAGCGCGCCGAGCACGAAGCCGTTGGCCAGCAGCCGCAGCGAATACGCGGTCGACAGGCCCAGCCGCTGCCAGTCTTCGTGCACCACGTCGATCAGGCTCTGCGGCGGCGCGAAGAAAGGCGAGGGCAGCAGGCCGAGCTTGGCGGTGAGGGTTTCCCACAGCGCGAGCACCACGGCCAGCGCCACCAGCCATTGGCCGGCGGGCCGCAACGCCCGTGCCACCCGGCCCGCGCGCGCGCCGAGCACCGAGATGGCAAGCAGCAGCGCGGCCACGACGAGCGCGGCGACACCGAACTCGCGGGTGAAGGCCCAGTCGGTGAAGCCCGCTTCCTTGTTGGGCCAGAGCAGCGTGAGCAGGCCCAGCGCGACCCAGGCGGCGGCGGCCAGCAGGCCGGTCGCCCAGGGGCCGGAAGGCGCCGCGGCGGCTTGGGACGGAGCGGCCTGTGCGGTCGTGGCGACGGGGGCGGCCGGTGCGCGCGGCAGGCGCGGCGCTTCGAGGAACTGTTCTGCCGTGGTCATGCGAGCCCGTTCTTGGCGGTTGCGGCGCCGGCCTGCAGCACGCCGCGGCGCGAGGGCGGCAATGAATCGAGGGGAACAGTCATCGGAGCTTCTCCACCGGAAAAAATTGGAAGCGCCGAGTGTTGGCGCGCGGGGCGCGCGCTGCCAACGAATGAATGCGGCTATGGATATGCGCAGAAGAGAGAAGAGAGAAGCCGCCTTCAGCGCTGGCCGTCGCCGAAGCTCTCCACCAGGAAATCGACGATGGCCGCCACCCGCGCCGTACGCCCCTTTCGGGTGGGTACCAGCAGCGTGACCGGCGCACTGTCGAAGCGCCAGCCGGGCAGCACGCGCACCAGCGTGCCGCGCGCCACCGCGTCGGCCGCATCCCATTCGGAGCGCAGCACCAGCCCCATGCCCTGTTCGGCCCATTGCCGGGCCACGCCGCCGTCGTTGGTCACGTAGGCCGGCGACACGCGCAGGGTTTCGCGGGCGGCGGCGCGTTTTCCTTCGGCGGCATCGGGGGCCGGTCGCACATGCCAGAGCGTGACGTCTTCGTCGTTCTCGCGGATGCAGATGCAGGCATGCGTGAGCACGTCGCGCGGCGCGCGCGGCTCGCCGTTCCGGCGCAGGTAGGCGGGGCTGGCGCACAGCCAGCGTTCGTTGGCGCTGAGCGTGCGCGCCACCCAGGACGAATCGCGCACCATGCCGATGTGGATCACCGCGTCGGCATCGTGCCGGTCGGGCCACGGGGTCTCGCGCAGGTCGAGCTGCACCCGCAGCCCCGGATGCAGCCGGGCGAAGCGCGCCAGCATCGGCGCCACGTACTGGCGGCCGTAGCCGAAGGGCGCGGCGATGCGCAGCGTGCCCGTGAGCCGCTGGTCGTCGCGCTGCATCGATTCGCGCAGGGCCTCGATCTGGCCGAGCAGCGCGGCGGCCTCGCGCGCGAAGCGCTCGCCCTCGGGCGTGAGGCTCAGGCGGCGCGCGGTGCGGCTGGCCAGGGAAAGGCCGAGCGTGGCTTCCAGCTTGCGCAGCCGCATCGACAGCGCGGGCGGCGTGACGTCGAGCGCGCGTGCCGCGGCGCTCAACGACGGTTCGCGCAGCAGGGCGGCGGCGAGCTGCATGTCCTCGATCTGGATCATTAAATTGCGCTTAACGATTGATGAGCCCGCATTGAAGCACAGCAGCAGCCTTCGAACGTACAGTCCGTGGCCATGCAAACACCCATCGCCCCGCTGCGCTACCCGCGCGCCGTGCTGTTCGACCTGCTCACCGCGCTGCTCGATTCCTGGACCGTCTGGAACGCCGCGGCCGGCTCGGAAGAGAAGGGGCGCGCATGGCGCGCCGAGTACCTGCGCCTCACCTACGGCTGCGGCGCCTACGTGCCCTACGAGCAACTGGTGAAAGACGCGGCGCGCAACACCGGCATGGCCGGCACCGCGCCCGACGCGCTGGAAGCGCAATGGGACACGCTGCCCGCCTGGGACGGTGCGCGCGAGCTGCTGCAGGCGCTGAAACCGCACTGCAAACTGGGCGTGGCCACCAATTGCTCGCGCCGGCTGGGCCATCGCGCAGCGGCGCTGCTGGGCATCAAGTGGGATGCCGTCGTCACATCGGAAGAGGCCGGCTTCTACAAGCCCGATCCGCGCCCGTACCGCATGGCGCTCGAGCACATGGGCGTGACACCTCAAGAGACGGCCTTCGTCGCCGGCTCGGGCTACGACATGTTCGGCACTTCGGCGGTCGGCCTGCGCACCTATTGGCACAACCGCGTGGGGCTGGCGCTGCCGCAGGGTGCGCCGGCACCGGAACTGCAGGGCCCGACGCTCGCGCCCGCACTGCAGTGGCTGCAATCCTTCACGAACAAGGCATGACCATGGACACGCTCCACACCATCGACACCCCCGCGGCCGTCGTCGAACAGTCCCGCATGCGGCGGAACATCGCGCGCATGCAGCAGCGCATGGACGCGCTCGGCGTGCGCTTCCGGCCGCACGTCAAGACCACCAAGTGCATCGAGGTGGCGAAGGCGCAGCAGGCGGCGGGCGCGCGCGGCATCACGGTGTCGACGCTGAAGGAGGCCGAGCAGTTCTTCGCCGCCGGCTTCACCGACATCCTCTATGCCGTGGGCATGGCGCCGCACCGGCTGCCGCATGCGCTGGAACTGCGCCGGCGCGGCTGCGCGCTGGGCATCATCACGGACGGCATCGAGTCGGCACGGGCCATCGCGGATTTCGGCAGCGCCAATGGCGAGGCCTTCGACGTGCTGATCGAGGTCGACACCGACGGCCACCGCTCGGGCATCCGGCCCGAAGAAGACCGGCTTCTGGAGGTGGCCCGCGTGCTGCACGACGGCGGCATGCGCCTGGGCGGCGTGATGACGCATGCCGGCTCCAGCTACGACTTCGACACGCCGCAGGCGCTGCGCGCCGTTGCCGAGCAAGAGCGCGCGGGCTGCGTGCGCGCGGCGCAGCGGCTGCGCGACGCGGGGCTGCCGTGCCCGGTGGTCAGCGTGGGCTCCACGCCCACCGCGCTGATGGCGCAGACGCTCGACGGCGTGACCGAGGTGCGGGCCGGCGTCTATGTGTTCTTCGACCTGGTGATGCGCAACGTCGGCGTGTGCAGCGAGGAAGACATCGCGTTGAGCGTGCTCACCACGGTGATCGGCCACCAGCCCGAAAAAGGCTGGGCCATCCTCGATGCGGGCTGGATGGCCATGAGCCGCGACCGGGGCACGCAGAAGCAGAAACAGGACTTCGGCTTCGGCCAGGCCTGCGACCTGAACGGCCGGGTGCTGGACGGCTACGTGCTCGGCGGCGCGAACCAGGAGCACGGCATCCTCTCGCGCCAAGGCGAGCCCGACGCCGGCATTGCCGCGCGCTTTCCCATCGGCACGCGGCTGCGCATCCTGCCGAACCACGCCTGCGCGACCGGGGCGCAGTTTCCGCAGTACCAGGCGCTATCGGAAGACGGAACCCTGCAGCCCTGGGGGCGTTTCCACGGCTGGTGAGGGTCAGTGGCTCACGGGCGCGTGCAGCACCGCGGCCGCGCCCGAGCCCGCCGACGACACCGTCGGCGCCACCGCCGCGTCGGCCAGCGTGTGCACCGGCTCGCAGCGCCCGTAGGTGTCGTCGAAGCGCACGATGTCGTCTTCGCCCAGGTAGCCGCCGGTCTGCACCTCGATCACCTCGAGCATGGTCTTGCCCGGGTTCTCCAGCCGGTGGATGGCGCCAGAGGGCAGGTAGATCGACTCGTTCTCGCGCACCAGCGTCACTTCGCCGTTGCAGGTGGCGCGGGCCGTGCCCTTCACCACGATCCAGTGCTCGGCGCGATGGTGGTGCATCTGCAGCGACAGCTTGGCGCCCGGCTTCACGGTGAGCCGCTTGACCTGGAAGCGCTCGCCCATGTCGACGCTGTCGTAGGCGCCCCAGGGCCGCACCACGCGGCGGTGGTCGGTGGCCTCGGCGCAGCCTTCGAGCGCGAGCTTGCGCACCACGTCCGCCACCTGTTCGGCGCAGCCCGCGCCGGCCACCAGCACGGCGTCGGGTGTGTCCACGATGATCAGTCCGTCGGTGCCCAACGCCACCACCGGACGGTGCGGCGCATGGATGAAGGTGTTGCGCGCGTTCAGCGCGCTCGCCTTGCCGCTCAGCCGGTTGCCGTCGCCATCGGGCATCTGCAGGCTGGCCACCGCGTTCCAGCTGCCGACGTCGCTCCAGCCGCCGTCGAACTTCACCACCGCGATGTCGTTGTGCTTCTCGAGCACCGCGTAGTCGATGCTGTCGGCGCGGCAGGCCGAGAAGGCCTCCGGCTCCAGCCGCAGGAAGCTGCCGTCGACCGACACCGCGGCCGCGGCACACTCGCAGGCGCGCAGTATGTCGGGCGCATGCGCGCGCAGCGCGGCGAGCAGCGTGCCGGCGCGAACCAGGAAGATGCCGGCGTTCCAGAAATAGCCGCCGTGCAGGATCAGCGTCTCTGCCACGCTCGCCGTCGGCTTCTCGACGAAGCGAACCACGGCCCGGCTGCGGCCGTCGGCCGATTCCGTTCCTGCCTCTATGTAGCCATAGGCGGTGCTGGGAAAGCTGGGCGCCACGCCGAAGGTGACGATCTGCCCGGCCAGCGCCGCCGGGATGCCCTCGCGCACGGTCTGCGCGAACAGCGCCGCATCGGGTATGTGGTGGTCGGCCGGCGCGAACAGCAGCAGGTCGCCGGGCTCCGCCAGCAGTGCCGCGCAAGCCATGGCCGCGGCCGTGTTGCGCGCCACCGGCTCCAGGATCTGCCGGCCCGTGACGCCCGCGCTCTCGACCGTCTCCTTCACCAGGAAGCGATGGTCTTCCGACGCGATGCAGGTGATGTCGCGGCTGAGGCCCGACAGCCGCTCCAGCGTTAGATGCAGCAGGCTCTTGCCGCCGAGCAGCGGCGCGAACTGCTTGGGCAGCGCCTTGCGCGAAAGCGGCCACAGGCGGGTGCCGCTGCCGCCGCACAGGACCACGGGATGGATGGTGGAGTTGGTATTCATGATGGCGCGATATGGGTTGGTTGCCGGCTCAGATGAGCCCGGAGTAAGCCGCGTAGCTCACGGCCTGCGCACGCGAGTGCACGTGCAATTTCTTGTAGATGTTCTTGATGTGCGCGTTGACCGTCTGGCCCGAGATGCCCAGCTGCACGCCGATCTCCTCGGTGACCTGGCCGCGCGCCACGCAGCGCAGGATCTCGCACTCGCGCGTGGTGAGAGTGGCCTCTCGCGTGGGCGGGTCGCCGGCCGGCGGCGGGCTGCCAGGCCGCGCGCTCAGGCGCGAGAGCAGGCGCCGCGCGAGCCGCGGCGTGATGGCCGCGCCGCCGTTCACCACCTGCAGCACCGCCTGCGCGAAGCTCTGCAGCCAGGCGTCCTTAAGCAGGTAGCCGGTCGCGCCCAGTTCGAAGGCATGCATCACGTGCGTCTCGTCTTCCAGCGCGGAGATCACGATGATTTCGCAGCCGGGATGCTGCTTGCTGGCCTCGCGGATCAGCTCGAAGCCGGTGCCGTCGCCCAGCCGCAGGTCGACCATGAGCACGTCGAACTCGTGCGTGGCCAGCAGCCGGCGGCCGTCGCGCAGGCTGCCGCCCTGGCCCTCGAGCTGTATGCGCAGGTCCGACAGCAGTTCCTGCGCGATCACCCGGCGCATGAAGCTGTCGTCGTCCACGAGCAGCACGCGCACCGGCGCGCCTTCCTGCCCGGTCAGGAAGCCCGGCCACAGCGGCTGGGTGGGAGGGCAGACGCCGCCCGGCGGATATCCGCTCCGGGCGTCGGCCTGCTCTTCTGGGGAGCGGTGTGCGTTGTCAGGCATTGGAGTGTCCGAGGTTGGAAGTTGCGTGAAAGATCTGCAGGTCGGCGCCCAGCCATGGCGGCTGCATCGGGGGCACCGGATCGTCGAAACCGTGCGGGTTCGCGGCCTGCCAGCGCCAGCTGTCCGCGCACATCTGGTCGAGGTCGCGGCGCGCGCGCCAGCCCAGGCGGGCCTGTGCGTTGCGTGCGTCGGCCCAGTAGGCGGGGGCGTCGCCGGGCCGCCGCGGGCCGATGCGCAGCGCGATGCGCCGGCCGCTGGCGCGCTCGAAGGCGCACACCACCTCCAGCACCGAGGCGCCGCGGCCCGTGCCCAGGTTGGTCATGAGGATGCCGGGCTCGCGCGCCGCGTGGCGCAGCGCCGCCACATGGCCTTCGGCCACGTCCATCACGTGCACGTAGTCGCGCACGCCGGTGCCGTCGATGGTTTCGTAGTCGGCGCCATGCACCAGCAGGTATTCGCGCTCGCCCGCGGCCACCTGCGAGATGTAGGGCATGAGGTTGGCGGGCGGCCCGTGCGGGCGCTCGCCGAGCAGGCCGCTTTCGTGCGCGCCGACCGGGTTGAAATAGCGCAGGCAGGCAATGCCCCAGCGCGGATCGGCATGCGCGAGGTCGGCCAGCAGGTTCTCGACCATGGCCTTGGTGCGGCCGTAGGGGTTGACCGCCGCATACGGGGCGCTCTCCGGTATGGGGGAGTGCCGCGCGTCGCCGTACACCGTGGCCGACGACGAGAACACCAGGGTGCGCACGCCGGCGCGGCCCATCGCCTGCACCAGCGCCAGCGTGCCGGCCAGGTTGACGTCGTAGTACGCCAGCGGGTCGGCCACCGATTCGCCCACGGCCTTCAGCCCCGCCAGGTGCACCACCGCCTCGATCGCATGCTCGGCGAACACCCGGTCCAGCGCAGCGCCGTCGCGTACGTCGCAGCGCAGCAGCAGCGGCTGCAGGCCGGTGATGCAGCCCACCCGTTGCAGCGAACGCGCGTCGCTGTTGACCAGCGTGTCGAGCACCAGCGGCTGGTAGCCCGCCTCGATCAGCGCCACGCAGGTGTGGCTGCCGATGAAGCCTGCACCACCGGTCACGAGCATCTTGGCGCGGGGCATGGTGTGGGCTCCTTGGCGTGGACAGCGTCGGCTCAGCCGGCGACGCAGCGAAGCAGTTCCTGCTCCAGGCGCTGCAGGATGGCGTCCTCGTCGAGTGCGGACTCGGCGAACCGGCGGCCGGCCGCACCCATCTGCTCGCGCAGTTCGGGCGACATGGAGAGTTGCTCGATGGCATCGGCCAGCGCGGCGGCGTCGCCGGGCTCGACCACCATGCCGCGCCCCTTCACCACGTTGCTCAGCTCGGTGCCGGCGTGCGCGGTCACCACCACGGCACGGCCGCTGGCGAGCATGCCGCCCAGCTTCGACGGCATGACCAGGTCGGCGGCGTCGGCGCGCTGGGGCAGCACGTGGATGTCGGCCATGCTCAGCAATTCGTTGAGCCGCTCGGCCGGCTGCAGCTCCAGGAAATGCACGTTGGCCAGGCTGGCGCAGGCGGCGTGCAGCGACTCGCGGCTCGGCCCGCTGCCTGCGAACACGAAATGGATGCTGCCGGAGCACACCAGCAGGCGCGCCGCCTCCGCCAGAAGCTCGATGCCCTGCTTGGTGCCGAGGCTGCCCGCGTACAGCACCACCACCGCGTCGTCGGGAATGCCGAGCGCGGGCCGGTAGCCGTAGGGCGCGACCGTGCGCGGCAGCGGGTGGATGGCCTTCACGTCGACCCAGTTCGGAAACAGCACCACGCGGCTCTCGTCCACGCCCTTGCCGCGGGCCTTCTCGATCATTGCGGCCGAGATGGTCGATACCCGGTCGAAGCGGCTCATCAGCCAGCGCTCGGCCGAGCGTGCGAAGCGCTGCGCGCGTTCGCCGCGCACATGGCCCAGGCCGAAGGCGGCATCGACCTCGTAGTCCTGGATGTGCAGCCACGACTTGATGCCCCGCAGCCGCGCGAACAACAGCGCCGACGGCGCGCAGAACAGCGGCGGCTCGACCACGAACACCACGTCCGGCTTCCAGCGCCACTGCGCCAGCAGCACCGGAAAGCTCGACAGCATGAAAGAGAACAGATGCCCGAGCCGCGCCAGCGCGCGCGGCCGCGCGGGCACCCACAAGGGCGTGCGCCAGACGGTCACGCCGTCCCAGTCGCTCTTGCGGTAGGTCCAGGCCGAGTAGCCGCGGTACACCGACCACTGCGGAAAGAACGGCGGCGCGGCAATCACGCGCACCTCGTGGCCCCTGGCATGCAGCCAGCGCGCCATCTCGCCCGAGTACTTGCCGATGCCGGTGAGCTCGGGCGCGAAGTTCATCGAGTACAGCAGGATCTTCATGGCGACCGCCTCAGCAGACGGACGATGGGGAAGAAGCCGAACTGCAGCCGCATGCGCGTCTCGTACAAGGCGAAGTCGCTCAGGCAGGCGATGAAGAACACGTAGTGCGGCCGGCCCGGGAACAGCAGGATCACCGCGCCGTAGGACAGCAGCCGCAGCGCCACCTCGAGCAGCGCCCAGCGCCCGAGCGAGCCCATGGAGGTCTTGAGCGACAGCACCATCTCGTGATGGATGGTGTAGGTGCGCAGCAGGAAATACGGCGCAATGCACAGGAAGATGGTGCGCGCCTGCTCGCCCATCTTGAGCAGCGGCGCGGCCACGGTGATCAGCCCCGCCAGCCCGACGAACAGCGCGCAGCCCAGCAGGAACGAATGCCGCGCCAGCTGCAGCTTCGAGGCCGCGAGCTTTTCCGGGTCGGCGTCCATCATGGCCGTCGTCTTGGTGAACAGGAAGGCCTGCACGAACTGCGACGGCGCCTCCGCCAGCAGGAACGCGAGCTTGAAGGCGCCCACGTAGCTCAGCGGCATGAAGAAGGCCACGATCAGCAGGTCCGACTTGCGCAGCAGGAAGGTCAGCAGCGAATACACCGTGGCGCTGGCCTGCGATGCGAGCTCGAGCGCGTGCCGCCCCGGCGGCGGCGCCGCGCTGCCGGGCGGGATGCAGATGGCCGCGCACACCACCACGAACGCGAACAGGTTGATGAGCAGCAGGTGCGCCACGTCCAGCTCGAAGCCCAGCGCGGCGCAGATGCCCACGCCCAGCACCAGGATGGTCGAGCGGATGCCGGCCTCGAGATTGAGCAGCCCCGCATGGCCGAGGCCGCGGCTGTAGGCCAGGCGCAGGCAGTTGAACGAGAACACCGCCAGCGTGACCACCACCAGCACGAAGGGCACGTCGGCCACCGGCAGCCTCTGCAGCGCCAGGATGACGACGATCAGCGCCGTGGCCAGCGGCAGTCCGAAGGCCAGCGTGCGCACCACGTCGCCCTGCGTCACGCCGGGTGGCACGGCGGCCGCGTTGCGCGAGAACAGCAGCGTGCTGCCCAGCGTGCCGACCACCAGCGCCACTTCCAGCACCGACTGGTAGATCGAGTATTCGCCGAAGCGCGCGGGCGACACGTTGGCCGCCATCAGGAAGATGGCGACGAAGCCCGACAGGTAGACGTAGAGCCGCGAGACCAGCGCCCCCAGGCCGAGCAGGCGCGCCATGCGCGCGCCGGGCAATGCGAGTGACGGGCTGAAGGGTTTCATGTGCGCGGCCTGTCCGGTTCGGGCTACTTGGCGGCCGGGGCGTTTGCGAGGCCGAGCGCGTCGAGGGTGCGGCGCACGCGTGTGGCCAGCCGGAACGCCTTGTTCTTGGCGCGCCGCGCCACCATCAGCGCGTAGGTCACGGCGGCCACGGTGCGCATGCGGCCGTGCAGCGCGTGCGGCATGGCCATCTTCGCGCTGCCCTGGAAATGCAGCGCCACCACGTTCGTCCGCCCGCCCGCCGCGGCCGTGAGCCACGGCCGGCCGTCGGCATAGGTGATGCGCTTGGCGCCGCCGCGGTAGCGGAACTCGTTCGCCAGGTGGTTGTGCGGGCTGTTGATGTTGTGGTCGATCACCATGCCTTCGAGCACGCGGTTGATCGGGTCGTCGTTGCCGCTGGCGCGCGCCCAGAGGTAGAGCAGCGTCATGTCGGACACGCCGCCGCGGATGCCGCGCGCCGCAAAGCGCGCCGCGATCTCGCGCAGCTTGCGCCGGCCCGACGGCGTGGTGTAGGTGTCGAGCACGAAGGCCACGAAGCGCCGCAGGCCGTTGGCTGTCCAGTAGCTCACGTGCGGCGAGACCTGGCAGGGGTTCCATCCGTCGGCGGGGCTGATGTAGGAGCCCGAGAAGTCCGCCTTGCCGACGAGGCGTCGCACATGCTCGCCGATGCCCTTGAACAGCAGCACGTCGCTGTCGATCAGCACGAAGGCGCTGCAGCCGGGGTTGGCGGCCAGGTATTGCGCGAGCAGGAAGTAGCGCCGGAAGCAGATCCGCTCGAACTCCGGCGAGTTGCTCGACAGGTGCACGTAGGCATGGCGGAATCGTTCGTAGGCGGGGCCGGCGTCGGTGTCCGACAGCACCACGAGTTGTTCCTGCGCGAGCGCGGCGGACTCGCGGCACAGCGCGAGCGTGCGGTTCTGGCGGTCTTCGACCACGACGAAGGGGAGGGCGGTGTGGGTCATGTGTGACAGCATGGGTGGAGGGTTGATGCGGCGCGTCAGGGCTTGCGGGCGGTGGCGCTCTTCACCAGCGCCACATGGGCGGGCAGGAAGCGTCCGTTGTTGTCCAGGGGCATGTCGAGCGTGAAGAGGCCGCGCGCCACGCGGGCCTCGCCGATCCAGTCGCGCAGCTGCTGCGCGGTGAAGCGCGGCGCCGCCTCGCGGCCCCACGAGGGCGTGAGCGGCGTGAGCACGTGGAACACGAGCTCCGAAGGCGGCGGCGCGAAATGCGCGGGCGGCTGCATGTATTCGCCGGCCATGAGGTTCTGACAGGGCGCGCTCTTGAGGCTGAAGCGCGCCTGCCCCTCGCCGGCATTGAAGGCCAGCCAGCGGTTGGCCGCGCCGCTGCGCGCGGCGTCGCACAGCGTTTCCCAGCCAGCGGCCGAGATGCCCTGCGTGTTGTAGGTGCCGTCGAACCACCAGCCCTTGGCCAGCGGACCGTAGCGCTCCGACCAGTCGCGGATCACGCTGGACCACGCGGCGATGAAGCGCGCCGGCGGCGGCTCCTGTTCGGAAACGTCGCCCAGGCACTTCATCAGCGCGGGGTCGGCCTGCGGGGCACGGAACGGCAGGTACAGGATCAGCGCGATGCCGCGTGCGCGCAATGCCTCGCCTATCTCCAGCGGCAGGTCGCGTGGCGGGCGGTTCCTGGCGGCGCCGGGGCACAGCACCTCGAGCGCGGAGTTCGGCGAGATGTACTGGCCGTTGTTCTGGCCCAGCGTGAGGATCAGGTGCGACGCACGCATCTGCGCCAACCCCGAGGCGAAGGCTTCGACGTCGAAGTTCTTGACCTGCGCGATGGACTGCTTGTCCGGCAGGTAGTGCACCATGACGCCGAAGCCGGGCACGGGTGCCTCAGCCTGTTGGGCAGTTTGAGCGGTTTGCGCGGGCTGTGCCAGCGCAACCGATGCCGTGGCGCAAAGAAGCAGCAGGGCGGCGAGCACTTTCATTGCACGGCCCTCGCCAGCGGAACGGCGGCGCGCTTGAGCGCCAGGTAGCGCGCGGCCACCGCGCCCGGCGCGCAGGCCTGGGCGTGCAGCCACGCGGGCCGCGTGCGCTCGTGCCGGGCCAGGTAGCGTGCGAGCCGGTAGGTGTCGCAGGAGGCGCTGCCCACGAAGAAGCCGTAGCCCGAGAACAGTTCGCGGTGCACCGGAATGTCCGACAGCAGCAGCGGCACGCCCAGTGTGGCGGCTTCGGCGGCCGAGAGATTGAAGCCCTCGAAGGTCGACAGCGAGATGAACGCCGTGGCGCCCGCGTAGAGCCGCACAAGCTCCTCTCGCGACACCAGCCCGCGGTGGCGCACGCAGCCGCGCACCTCGGGCGCCAGCGCGGCGACCATGCGCTCCACCTCGGCCGCGCCGTTGCCGGTGATGTCCAGGAAGTCGACCAGGCCCGCGCGCTTCATGCGCTCGAACAGCGCGAGGATGCCGCTGAAGTTCTTGTGCGGGTAATAGTGGTAGGCCGCGATCAGGTAGCGCTCCTGCGCCGGGTCCGTTCCCGGCGCAGCGGCGCGGACGGGCGCGCGCGGCGCGTCCACCGGGTTGAAGATCACCGAGGCATGCGCGCAGCGCGCGAAGTGCCGCTCGAAGTCATGCAGGCTGCTCTTGCTGATGAACACCGTGTTGGCCGCGCTGTGCGCGACGCGCCACAGGCTCCAGTCGAGCCACATGCGCTTTGCCCGGCTGAAGTACGCCGGGTAGGCCTTGTATTGCAGGTCGTGGACGATGACGACCGCGTCCGCATGGCGCCCGAACAGCGTGAAGGGCAGGAAGTAGTTCGGGAACAGCGCGTACGCGCGCTCGCCGGTCAGCAGCGCGCGGATGCGGTGGAAGTTGTAGAGCAGCGTTTCCAGCAGGAAACGGCTCACCCTGAACCGCCGCGCCGCTTCGTACAGGCGTGGATGCCGCTCGCTGACGGACTGCACGCTGTCCCCCTGCGACAGCCGCATGTTGCGCAGCAGCACCTCGGCAACGTTGAGCACGCCGCCGGACCTCGGGTTGAGGCGGATGGTGTCGTAGAACAGGTAGGTGGCCATGTGCTGCTTGCTCACGGAGTCGGGAGGTCGTGGCGCACCGTGGGCGGCAGGGCACGCACGCGGCGCATGCGGCGGCTGCGCGCGCTCAGGGCGCCGGCGATCACCGCGGCGATGAGGCCCGAGGCCGCGAACGGGCCCCAGCCCAGGATCGGACCGCGCATGAACGGCACGTAGGCCGACAGCAGCACCAGCGCCGAGAGGTAGCTGCCCGACAACGCGCGATGCGGATCGATCGCCCTGTCGACCAGCCGGAAGCCCGCGGAGATGGCAATGCCCAGCAGCAGCGGCCCCATCAGCCCGAAGTCGAAATAGGCGGTGGTGAACGGCGGCAGCGACAGGTTGCTCTGCGAGAAATTGCCCAGGATGGCCGACCAGCCGAGCGGATCGAAATCCGGAAACATCTTCAGGTCGCGCGGCAGGAAGAACGAGAAAGCCGAAAGCAGGTAGCGGCCCCAGCCCAGGTCGGGAATGGGCGCGCGCTCCAGGATGCCCGCCACCACGAACATCGCGTCGAAGTCCTGGCTGAACGGAAAGGTCGTGAGCCCTTCGCCCCACATGCTGCCGCGCGAGAGCAGGTTCAGCACCGGCCCGAGCGCGGCGATGGCGCCGAAGATCAGCCCCGCCAGCGCCCAGCGCCAGTGCCGCTGCCGCGCCAGTGCGTGGATGAACAGCGGCAGCAGCCCGATCAGCAGGATCTGCCGCGCCGTGTTGACAGGGTTGGCCGCCACCGCCGCCAGCGCCAGCGCCAGGCCCGCCGAGGCCCAGGCCCACGGCGTGCGCCGGCGGAACGCATGGATCGTGAGCGCCACGAAGCACATCAGCACCACCAGCTTGGGCAGCGTGCTGTACACGATGAAGTCGACGGGAACGCTGTCGTCCTCGCCCGGCATGCCGCGCGCCACGAAGTTCAGGTCGGGCCGGATGAAGAGCGTCGCGAAGGCCGCGAACGAGCAGCTCAGCAGCAGCAGGAACGGGTGGGCCACGCCGACCGCGCGCGCATGGTGGAGGCCCGGGCGGTGCACCGGCGATTCGGGCATGCCGAAGCGCGCGGCCTCCACGCCGGCCATGTACAGCAGCAGCAGAACCAGCGCCTGCGTGTGCGAAGACGTGGTGAGCACGCCCGTTTCCCAGAAATCCACGTCGTTGGCGATCTGCATCGCCGGCGCCAGCGAGAAGTAGGTCAGCAGGGTGGCGTAGTGGATCAGCAGGAACACGCTGCCGCCCGAAGAACCCAGCAGCGCGAGCTGCACCAGCGACAGCACGAACACCGCCGCATATCCCCAGGCAGGATCGACCAGCCCGCATAGGAAGGCGCAGACGATGCCGGACCAGAAGGTGAGGGTTCTCATGGCGGGCTCCGCGCTCAGGCCTCGATGCTCTGGGGCGTGTGGTAGCCATGGCGCTGCAGCAGCGCACGGCGCTTGGCCAAGCCGAGATCGGAAGCGACCATCTCGGCCACCATCTCGTCGAGCGTGATCTCCGGCACCCAGCCCAGGTCGTCCGCCGCCTTGGCCGGGTTGCCGCACAGCGTCTCGACCTCCGAGGGGCGGAAGTAGCGCGGATCCACACGCACCAGCACGTCGCCGACGCAGACGGCCGGCGCATCTTCGCCTTCCACCGCGCTGACTATCGCCACCTCGTCGAGTCCGCGTCCTTCGAAGACCAGTGTGATGCCGAGCTCGCGCGCGGCCTTGGTGACGAACTCGCGGATGCTGTACTGGATGCCCGTGGCGATGACGTAGTCGACCGCCGTCGGCTGCTGCAGCATCAGCCATTGCATGCGCACGTAGTCCTTGGCGTGGCCCCAGTCGCGCAGTGCGTTCATGTTGCCGAGAAAGAGGCACTGCTCCAGACCTTGCGCCACGTTGGCCAGCCCGCGCGTGACCTTGCGCGTCACGAAGGTCTCGCCGCGCCGCGGGCTCTCGTGATTGAAGAGGATGCCGTTGCACGCATAGAAGCCGTAGGCCTCGCGGTAGTTCTTGGTGATCCAGTAGGCGTAGAGCTTGGCCGCGCCGTAGGGGCTGCGCGGATAGAAGGGCGTGCTTTCGCTCTGGCGGCCCTCCTGCACGAGGCCGTAGAGCTCGCTGGTGCTGGCCTGGTAGAAGCGCGTCTTCGACTGCAGGCCCAGCAGCCGGATCGCCTCGAGCAGCCGCAGCGTGCCCAGCGCGTTGATGTCGGCCGTGTATTCCGGGCTCTCGAAGCTCACGGCCACGTGGCTCTGCGCGCCCAGGTTGTAGACCTCGTCGGGCTGGACCTCCTGCATGATCCGCGTGAGGTTGCTGCCGTCCGCCAGGTCACCGTGGTGCAGGTGAAGATGGCGCTGCGCGATGGAATGCACGTCGGCGTAGAGGTGGTCGATGCGTCCGGTGTTGAACTGCGAGGTACGGCGCTTGATGCCGTGCACCTCGTAGCCCTTCTCGATCAGCAGTTCCGCAAGGTAGGAGCCATCCTGGCCCGTGATGCCGGTGATGAGTGCGCGTTTAGGCATGTTCGATCTCTTCGGTGGACAAGGTGGTGGAGACGTAGGCGGCGTAGGCGCGGCGCAGGCCTTCGGCCAGCGGCACGGTCGGCCGCCAGCCGATGGCGGCGGCGCGCGTCACGTCGAGCAGCTTGCGCGGCGCGCCGTCGGGCTGGGTGGTGTCGTAGCGGATGTCGCCTTGGTAGCCGGTCACTTCGCGCGCCAGTTCAGCCAGCTCGGCGATGGACACGTCTTCGCCGGTGCCGAGGTTGATGTGGCCGCACATCGGCGTGGTGTGGTGCGCGTAAACGGATTGCGGCAGGTTCATCACCGCGATGCAGCCGTCGGCCATGTCATCGACATAGAGGAACTCGCGCCGCGCGCGGCCGCTGCCCCAGACGACCACCTGCGGCGCGCGTTCCTGCCGGGCGCGGTGGAAGCGCTGCAGCAGTGCCGGCACCACGTGGCTGTTCTGCGGGTGGTAGTTGTCGCCGGGGCCGTAGAGGTTGCTCGGCATCACGCTGCGGTAGTCGATGCCGTGGCTGGCGCCGTACTGCCGGTTGTAGCTCTCGCAGAGCTTGAGGCCGGCGATCTTGGCGATGGCGTAGGGCTCGTTGGTCGGCTCGAGCGGTCCGCCGAGCAGCGCGCCTTCGGCCATCGGCTGCCCGGCCAGCCGGGGATAGATGCAGCTGGAGCCGAGGAACAGCATGCGCTTCACGCCCGCCAGGAATGCCTGGTGCGTCACGTTGGCCGCGATCATCAGGTTCTCGTAGATGAACTGCGCGGGGTAGCTCGCATTGGCATGGATGCCGCCGACCCGGGCCGCGGCCAGGTACACCTGGTCGACAGGTTCCTTCGCGAAGAAGCGGGCGACCGCCGCCTGGTCGAGCAGATCGAGTTCGGCACGGCTGCGCGTGACGACCTCATGGCCTGCCTGCGCAAGCCGCGTCGCCAGCGCCTGGCCAACCATTCCGCGATGTCCGGCTACGAAGATGCGCATAGATGCTTTCATGGGTGGAACAGGCGGCCCTAGCGCGAGCCACGCGCCCCGGCAACTACAGAGACGGTCTTCAGCAGAATCACGAGATCCCGCGTCAGCGACAGCGTGGACACGTACTCCGCATCCATCGCCGCGCGCCTGCGGTAGCTCACCTCGTTGCGGCCGCTGATCTGCCACAGCCCGGTGATGCCGGGGCGCACCGCGCAGTAGTGGTCCCAGTAGTCCCCGTACAGCTCCTTCTGCGCGAACATGCAGGGCCGGGGGCCGACCATGCTCATATCGCCCAGCAGCACGTTCCAGAACTGCGGGAACTCGTCGATGCTGTACTTGCGCAGGAATGCACCGAAGCGGGTGATGCGCGGGTCGTGCTCCAGCTTCTGGTACATGTCCCATTCGCGCCGCGCGCCTGGGTTCTCGCGCAGGTGGCGGGCCAGCACGGCGTCTGCGTCGGCCACCATCGAGCGGAACTTGAGGAAGCGGAACACCTTGCCGTCCTTGCCGTAGCGCGGCTGCATGTAGATGGCCGGGCCGCCCGAGGTCATGAGCACGCCGAGCCATATCAATGCGTAGGCCCAGCCGAAGAAGACGAAGAACGAGCCCGCCATCGCGATGTCTGCCGCGCGCTTGGCCGCGCGCAGCCACGGGGCACCGCCGATCGGTGCATAGACCGGCGTGTTGGCGGCCGCGCCGTGAGCGGGCTGCGGCGGCGTGTTGGATCGAAGAACGCTCATGCCGCGTGCTCCGGTTCGATCCGCTTGGGCATCACGGTGTCGGCATCGTTCAAGCTCAGCGCGCCGGCGGACTCGCGCCTGTAGGCGTCGTAGTAGCCGTAGCTGTAGCCGCGGTAGTGGCGCCGTGTGGTGTCGACCGCGTTGAACACCACGCCGTGGAAGGCCGCGCCCACATGGCCCAGGCGCTTGACGCTTTCGAGCAGCTCGCCGCTCTCGCTCTGGTCGGCGCGGGCCACCAGCAGCAGCGTGCCCATGCTCGGCGCCATCGCGGCGGTCTCGGAGGCCAGCAGGGCAGGCGGCGCGTCGACGATCACCACGTCGTAGCGGCTGGACAGCGTGGCCAGCGTCTGCGAGAAGACGTCGCTGGTCATCATGCCGGCGGGGTCGGAGTGCAGCGTGCCCGAGGTCATGACATCCAGGCGCGGCAGCACGTGGTAGTGAATGGCGCGGTCCAGCGGCACGCCGCCGGTGATCACGTCGGACAGCCCGTCCTTGCGCTGCAACCCGAACTCCTCGCTCAGGGTGCCGCGGCGCAGGTCGGCGTCGATCAGCAGCACGCGCTTGCCCGACGACGCCAGCAGCGTCGCGAAGTTGGAAGACACGAAGGTCTTGCCCGCGCCCGCGGTGGCGCTGGAGATGAGCACGCGGTTGTTGGGCGCGCCCAGCATCACGAACTTCAGCGCGGTGCGAAGGCGGCGCAGCCCCTCCAGCGCCGGGTCTTCGACATGCAGCGCCGCCAGCACCTTCACGCCCGGCTTGCCGCCGCGGATGGCGCGGTCGAGCACGCGCTGCTGGGTGCTCAGCGCGATGGTGCTGTACACGTTGAGCCCGGTGACGGCCTCGATCTCCTCGGGGCTGCCGATCGACTTCTTCAGCGTCTTGCGCAGCAGCGCCGTGGCCCCGCCCAGGAACAGCCCGCCCGCCAGCGACAGCGCCATGACGATCAGCGCCTTCGGCCGCACCGGCTTCTCGGGCAGCAGCGCCTGGTCGAGCACGCGCACGTTGGCCACCTTGCCTTCCTTGGCCAGCCGCATCTGCAACGAACTGTTCAGCAGCGTCGCGTAGAGGTCGGTGTTGACCTTGATGTCGCGCTGCATGCGCAGCGAGTTCTGCTGCAGCATCGGCATGCGGCGGATGCGCCCGTCGACCGCGCCCAGCTCCTTCTTGAGCGAGGCGATCTGCGAGTCCAGCGTCTGCACCGCCGGGTGCGCCGCGGTGAAGCGGCCCACCAGGTCCAGGCGCTTCTGCTTCGCGTCGAGCAGCTTGGCCTGCAGGTCGACGTTCTGCGACAGCGCGTTGCGGGCCTCGTCGTCCAGGCTGATGGTGCCGTTCTGGTTGCGGTACTGGTTGTAGCTGTCTTCCGACTGCTCCAGCTGGGTCTTGAACTTGGGTAGCTCGGTGCCCAGGAAGGCCAGTGCGCGCTCGGCCTGCACCGTCTTCTGGTCGATGTTCTGGCGCACGTACAGGCGCGAGACTTCATTGAGCACGTCGGCCAGCTGGCCGCGGTCCTCGGCCTGCATGCTGACGTCCATCACGCCCGACTGCTTGCCTTTCTCGACCACCCGCAGGTCTTTCTGCAGGCCCAGCAGGGTGAGCTGCTTGGAATTGCGCACCAGCTCGAAGGCGCCGCCGGGCTCGGCCTCGAAGGAGCCGACCAGCAGGTGCAGCGTGCCGCCCGGCACGGCGGCGTCCAGCGGCACGCCGACCTTGCCCTGCAGCGGGGCCTCCAGGCCGGAGTTGGTGAGCGTGTAGTTGCCGCCGGTCTCCGCCGTCAGCAGGAACTTCTTGCCTTCGAAGGCCGGCGGCACGTCCATCTGCGCAACGGCGATGCGCTCTGTGCCCGAGACATAGTCGCCCATGCCGAAGATGCCCGGCGATGACAGCCGGCTCGAATGCCGCGCCAGGAACTCGCCCACCACCGGGATGTAGCGCGGCCTGGCGCTGATGTAGAGCCTGGTGTTCTCCATGGCCTGGCCCAGCACCATGCGCGAGCGCAGGATCTCGGTCTCGCCGGCGACCGGCGTCTTCGAGGCGATGCCGGCGCCCCCGGTGGCGTCACCGGGGAAGTTGCCGCCCGAGCGGTCGGAGTCTTCCACCTGGATCAGGATGTTTGCCTCATAGACCCTGGGCCCGAACAGCGCATAGCAGGCACCCGCCAGCAGCGCCAGCGCCGTGAGTCCGGCAATGAGCCAGCGGCTGTCGATGAGGATGTCCAGGTATTCCTGGAACCGGGATTCCCGGACCCAGGATGCCTCGACCATGGGCATGGGGGTACCCGCCGGAGCGGGAAGCGAAGGTTGCCAACGCGCGTTCATGGGGTTCACCTTTTCGTGCGGGAGACGGGGTGGGGCGCTTACCGGCGCGCGGTGTCGCGGGCCAGGTTGATGACCTGGGCCGACGGAAGAATCAGGCTGAACACGCGGCTCCACGTGGCCAGCGGCACGTGGTCGACGTACACCACGTCGCGCGGCTGCAGCTCGAAGCGGTCGGCCAGCGCGAGCGCCACCGGGTTCCTCGCGTTGAGGTTGAAGACCTGCGGCGCACCGGGGTTGTCCGGCGTGTTGCGCACGACGTAGATCTGGCCGGTGTCCGCTGTCGTCAGGTCGGGCCCGCCCACGTCGCCCAGCGCCTCGTTCAGGCTCAGGCGGCCGTTCAGGCGCATCTGCAGCGCCGACGGCGCCCGCACTTCGCCCATCACGTAGACCCGGTTGTCCTCGCGGGTGCCGACGTTCACGATGTCGCCGTTGCGCAGCGGAATGCCGTTGGCGTCGAAGCCCTGTGCCTGCAGCAGCGGCAGGTCGATCTGCGTCGATACGCCGCCGCGCGTGAGCGTGACATGCGAGCGGTCGCCGAGCTGGGTGAAGCTGCCGGCGCGGCTGATGGCTTCGGAAAGCGTCATCGGCACGTCGGTGAAGATCTGAAGCCCGGGCGTGCGCACCTCGCCCTGCACATAGGCGCGCTGGCTGCGGAACGACTGGATGCGCACCGACACCTGCGGTTCCTTGACGAAGGCCTTGATGCGCCGCGCAACCAGTTCCGATGCGCCGCTCTCCGTCAGGCCCTGCACCTTGGTGCGCCCGATGTACGGAAAGAAGATCTCGCCCTTGGCGTCGACGATGAAGCCGGGCGCCACGGTGACGCCGGTCGGGTCCGACTGCTGCGCGATCACCGCGCCCGCGTTGGGCAGCAGTTCGGGGTGGTCGTAGACGATGATGCTGATCACGTCGCCTGGCCCGATGGTGTAGACCGGCGCTTCGGCGAACAGCCTCTTGATGGAGTCGGGCACGCCCTTGGGCCGCTGCGCGATCTGCGTGCGGATCAGGTCGGGCGTGATCGGAATGATCTTGCCGGCGGCCGCCGACGCGGTCGCGTCCCCACCGCCCTGGTTGCCGTCTCCGTAGTTCAGCGGCCCCGGCGTGCCGAAGCCCGGCGCGCAGCCCGCCAGCCCCAGGGAAAGCAGCAGGGCCAGGCCCAGCCATCGCAGGCGGTATTCCGCCAGGGCGAGGGCTGAGAGCGTGCGCATGCCCGGTGAGGGCCTGGCGGAATGGATGTGGTCCATGGTTATCTCCTTGACTGCCGGTGTGAACGGTTCTGTGCGGGGTGGGTCGGGCTTGGCCGGCTCAGGGAGCGGCCAGGGTGGCGGGCATGGCGCGTCCGGCGCCTGCCGCGGCGCGGCTTGCGCTGCGTCGCTCGGTGCTGGCGCCGAAGCAGCGCTCGGCGACCCAGTCGCCCACCGACTGCAGGAACAGCTGCTGTCCCTTCTCGGTGCAGACGGTGTGGTCGACCTCGCGCATGAATTCGTACTGGAGCGATTGCGCGAAGGGCGCGTGGCGGAAGGCGCCGAGCTGGTCGCGGTCGTAGTCGCAGACATGCAGCGACCCCGAATACAGCAGCTGCATCGCCACCTTGCGCTCGGCCAGCTGCTTCATGGTGGCGGCGAACCAGTTGGCGGTGGCCTCGGGCGAGCTTTCCTCGGTGAAGAAGCCCGGCAGCGGCTTGTTTCCCGTCTGGATGCGCAGCACCCGGCGCTTGACCCAGCGCAACGCCTTGCCCGCGAACGAGGGGTGCACCGGCGCGGCCAGCGCGCGCCGCACGGTGCGCTCCCAGCGCGTGCGGCGCTCGGGGAAGGCGAAGCCGTCGAACATCGAGATGCCGATCACGCGCGTGTCCGCCGCGCCGGCCGACATGGCGTGCTCCGCGCCAGAGCACATGCCGACGATCACGAACTGCCGGATGCCCAGCCTGTTCTCGATCAGGTCCATGGCGGCGCGCAGGTCTTGCACGGCGCGCGTGCGCAGGTCGCTGCTGGCGTCGGCCGCGTCGCTGTCGCCCACGCCGCCCAGGTCGAGCCGCAGGCTGCTCACCCCGCGCGCGGCCAGCAGGTGCGCCAGCTTGACGTTGATGCGGCGCGGGCCGACCCGGTGGTTGGCGCCCATGTTGAGCATCAGGCAGCCCACCGCGGCGGCGCCCTGGCCGGCCGGCGTGGTGAGCATGCCCACCAGCGATTCGCCTTGCCCGAAGCGGACCGGGCTTTGCGTCATCTCATTCATGAAGAGCTCCCTGGAGGCGGTTGAGCGCGTCCGCCGGCACCATCGCGCTGTTGGGATAGGGGTCGGCGGTCCACTCGAGACGGTGCTTGAAGTACGCGAGGCGCACCGGCATGTGGCGCGACTGCTGCTCGGCGGCCCATTGCGCCGTGTATTCGTCTTCTGGCTGCGCCAGCACCAGCGTGTCGTGCAGCGCGGTGAGCTGCAGCGCGTCGGGCGTGAGCGCCGCGAGTTGCGCGCGCAGCGTGCTCGAAAGCGAGGCGCCCAGCGCTTCTTCCGGCACGGCGTCGGGCTCGCGCAGCAGGTTGCGGCGCCATGAGAGGTCGGGAATGCAGAAGGTGGCGTCGATGGCCGCCACGTGCTGCTCGCGCAGGAAGCGGGCGTAGCGCCGGCCGTCGATCACCGGCTCCCAGAGCACCAGCCGCACCGGGTCGCAGCGCCCGTTGCGCGCGGCCAGCACCGCCAGGGTGGCGCCGAGCCGGGCGCCGACCCAGACGATGCGCGCGCCGGGCGCACGGCGGCGCAGTTCCTCGTGCGCCGAGCACAAGTCGCGCCGCCAGCCTTCGAACTCGCCCTGGCGCTCGTCGCCCGGTGAATCGCCGGTGCCGTAGAAGTCGAAGCGCAGCGTGGCGATGCCGGCGCGCGCCAGGCGCTCGGCCAGCACCTTGAAGAAGCGGTGCGTGCGCAGGCCCTCGGCACCGTAGGGCGGGCAGACCAGCACGGCGGTTTCCGCGCTGCCGGTGTCTTCCGCGGGATGGAAGATGCCGAACAGCTGGCGCGACGCCGGTCCGAACATGAGCGCGAGGGAGTTCATGCCCGTGCCTCCGCCATCGGGCCGCTCACGGTCGCGCGGCCCTGGGTCTCGCGCCATTCGGCGATCGCGCCCACGCAGTCCATGCGCGGCGGCGCGGCGCCCAGCACCAGCCACAGGATGCGCCCGGCCACCGAGAGCTCGACGCTGCGGCAATCGGGCTCCAGCCCCACCTCGAAGCTCTGCGGCGACACCAGCATGCCCACGCCGATCGCCTTCAGGCAGGCCTCCTTGCGGGTCCAGCAGGTCAGGAAGGCGCGTTCGCGTTCGTGCTCGGGCAGCGCGGACAAGGCCTCGTTCTCGCGCCGCGTGAAATGCCGCGCGGCCAACGCGGCGGCGTCGGGCACCTTGCGAAGCAGCTCCACGTCGACTCCCAGCGGACCGCGCCCGCCGATGGCGATCAGCGCCAGCCCCTGGCAATGGCTCATGGAGAACTGCGTGCGCGGGCGGCCCTGCAGCGAAGGCTTGCCGAAGGCGCCGACGGCAAAGTCCAGCGCATCCGCCGGCAGGCCGGTGTGCGCGGACAACACCTGCCGCAGCGCGATGTGCGCCGCCACGAAGTGCTGCCGGTCGCTGCCGAACCGGAAGCCGTCCGCCCGCTCGCACTCGTGCTGCGACAGGATCTGCGCGGGCAGCAGGTCGGTGAACTCGTCCAGGTCGACGTAGCGGCAGACCGATGCGTCGATGGAGCGTGCGAGGGAGGCGCTTGTCATGGCGTTCTTTCTTCTTCCTCAGCTCTTGCGCAGCCAGCCGCCGAAGGCGCGTCCCAGCAGGCCGCCGCGCGGCGGCGTGGCGGCGGCGGGCAGGCCCTGGAGTTCCGACGGAATGCTGTCCGGGCCGGTCGTGTTCACCGGCTGGAAGATGGACGAGGCGGCGATCTGCCCGAGGTTCTCGAACAGGTAGCGCCGCGGCTCCACGCGGTAGCCCAGCAGCAGTTCGGTCTGCTGCACCGCGCGCAGCACCAGCAGCGAATCACCGCCGAGATCGAAGAAGTTGTCGCGCGCGCGGATGTCGTTGACGTCGATGCCGACCACGCCGGCCCACACCTGTGCCAGCTGCGCCTGCTCGGGGTTCATCAGCCCGGCCTTGGCCTTGGGCGCGCCGGCCGCCGCACCGGCCGGCGCCTCGGCGCGCGACGTGTCGGCCGCGAGCTTGCGCAGGTAGGCGGCGCTGGTCGAGCCTTCGGCGCTGGCGATGTAGTCGAGGCTGGCCTCGGGCCTTTCGCCGGCGCGATGCAGCAGCTCGAGGTAGCGCTCGCGCAACTGGGCGCCGGTCTCGCGCAGGTAGATGTCGGCGTTGTAGATCAGCGCGCCTTCCAGCCCGCTCGGCTTGTCCATCAGCCACACGCCGATGTCGTCGGTGGCGCCGCGCTGCATCAGGTGCATCTGCCGCGTCTGCAGGCTGCCCAGGCGGCGCGAGCGGTCGCGCGCGTCCTGGAACGAGAACATCGACTGGTACGGACCCGACGCCTTGGCCTGGCCGCCGGAGCCGGGCTCGGCCATCAGGCGCTCGAACGGCACCTGCTGGTAGTTCATGAGCGTGAGCAGCTCCTGCTTCACGTAGCGCATGAATTCGGGCAGCGACTGGCGCATGTCGATCTGCAGCGACACCGGCAGCACGTTGTTGAAGACGCCCATGACGTCCTCGGTCTCCGGCTGCTGGCGTCCGCGCACCGGGTTGGCGATGACGATGGCGTCCGAGCCGATGGTGCGGGCCATGGTCAGCGCATAGAGGCCGAAGGTCAGCATGCTGAGCGTCACGTCCATGCCGCGCGCCACTTCGCGCAGCCGCTGCGTGGTGGCGAGGTCGATTTGGATCCACTGCGTGCCGCCCTGGCCGCTCTTGCCCGCCCGGCGCGGCATGTCGGTGTTGGGCAGCCGGGGCAGGGGCGCGGCGGCGAAGCGCTTGCGCCAGAACCCGATCTGCTCTTCGAACGCAGGCTCCTTCATCCACTGGGCGAGCCACTCGGCGTAGTCGCCGTGCGTGGTGGCGATGGCCGGCAGGCCGTGCGGGCGGCCGCGCTCGGCGGCGTCGTAGAGCGCGGAAAGCTCGCGCTGCATCAGGTCGAAAGACCAGCCGTCCCACACCAGGTGGTGCGGCACGAAAACGAAGGCGTGGTCGCGCTCGTCGAGCTTGAACAGCGCCGCATGCGCCATCGGCGCGCGGTGGATGTCGATGGGGCGGTCGGCCAGCTCCTGCATCTGCTCGGCCAGCTCGGCTTCGCGCTGGTCGGCGGGCAGGTCGCGCAGGTCGATCACCGGCAGCGAGAAATCCACAGACTGCGCAATCGACTGGACGGGCTCGCCAGTGCGCGGGTCGGTGCCCATGCTGGTGCGCAGCGCGGGCTGGCGGCGGATGATCTCGCGCAGCACCGATTCGAAGCGCGCCGCATCGAAGTCGCCCAGCAGCCGCTGCGCCGACGGCGCGTTGTAGACCGAGCGGCCGGGGTGAAGCTCTTCCATGAAGCGGATGCGCTCCTGCGACGGGGTCATCGGCGCGGTGGTGCGGTCGGGCCGGTTGGGCAGCGGCACCTGCACGCCGGCGCCGGTGCCCTGCAGCGCCTCGACGGCCACGGCCAGCCGCTCGGCAGTGGGCGCCTCGAACAGCGTGCGCAGCGGCAGCGTGATCTGGAACTCGCGGCTCAGCAGCGTGGCCAGCCGGGCGGCCAGCAGCGAATGGCCGCCCATGGTGAAGAAGTCGTCCTTCATGTCGAGGCCGGGCAGGCTCAGCACCTGCTCCATGGCCGCGAGCACCTTGCGCTCGCTGTCGGTGCGCGGGCCTGCGCCGCGCTGCATGGTTTCGCGCGGCACGGCCTGCGGTGCCGGCAGCGAGGCGCGGTCGAGCTTGCCGTTGGGCAGGCTCGGCAGGCTGGCGAGCGTGACCACGTGCTGCGGCAGCATGAAAGCCGGCAGGCTGCCGCGCAGGTGCTGCATCAGCGCCTCGAGGTCGAAGGCGGCGCCCGCCGCGTTCGGCGCGAGGGCGAGGTAGGCCACCAGGCGCACGTCGCCGGGGTTGTCTTCGCGCGCCACGACCACGCTGCGCGAGACGCCGGCAACCTCGTTGCAGCGGGCCTCGATCTCGCCGGGCTCGATGCGGTAGCCGCGCACCTTCACCTGGAAGTCGAGCCGGCCCATGTGCTCCAGCAGGCCGTCGTTGCGCCAGCGGCCCCGGTCGCCGCTGCGGTAGAGGGGCGTGGCATGGCCGAGGATGCGCGCGGTGACGAAGCGCTCGGCCGTGAGTTCGGGCCGGTCGTGGTAGCCCAGCGTGACGCCGTCGCCGCCGATGCAGATTTCGCCGGGCACGCCGAGCGGGCAGGGGCGCAGCTCGGCGTCGAGGATCCACACCTGGGTGTTGTCGATCGGATGGCCGATCGACACGCCGCGCGAGGCGACCACGTCGCGCTGCATGTTCCACACGGTCGACCACACGGTGGTCTCGGTCGGGCCGTACACGTTCCACAGCTGCTCGCAGCGGTCGAGCAGCTCGAGCGCCAGGCGCGGGCGCACCGGCTCGCCGCCGATCCAGCCCCGGAAGCCGGGCGCGCCGGGCCACTGGGCGTCGAGCAGCAGCTGCCACATGCCGGGCGTGGCCTGAAGGATGGTGACGTCTTCTTCCTCCAGCAGGGCGCGCAGGTGGTTACCGTCCATGGCGGTCTCGCGCTGCACCATCACGATCTCGGCGCCGGCCGCGAGCGGCAGCAGCAGCTCGGCCACGGCGATGTCGAAGGACAGCGTGGTGACGGCCGCGATGCGGTCCGCCGCGCCGATGCCGGGCTCCACGCGCATCGACTGCAGCAGGTTGGCCACGCCGCGGTGCGGCACGCTCACGCCCTTGGGCTTGCCGGTGGAACCCGACGTGTAGATCACGTAGGCCGGGTCTTCGGCGCCGGCGTCGAGCTCGCCAGGCTCGAGCGCTGTTGCGGGGGCCTGTTGCCAGGCGGTGTCGCGGTCGATCTCGAAGATGTGCTGGCTCGCGTCGACCCGCCACTGGCGCGGTGCCGTCGCGATGTCGGACGTGGTGAGCAGCAGGCCGAGCCGCGCGTCTTCGGCGTAGTGGTCGAGCCGCGCCTGCGGGAAAGCGGGGTCGAGCGGCACGTAGGCGGCGCCCGATTTCAGCACCGCCAGCAAGGCCACCAGCATGTCGGTGCCGCGCTCCAGGCACAGGCCCACGTGCTGGCCCCGGCCGATGCCGCGCTCGCGCAGCGCATGTGCCAGCCGGTTCGACTGCGCGTCGAGCTCGCCGTAGGTGCTGCGCCGCGCGCCGTCGCGCAGCGCCGGCCGCTCGGGGTGCAGCAGCGCGCGGGCCACGAAGCCGGCATGTGCCAGCGGGTCGCCAAGCAGTTCGGTGGGCGCGGGCTGCAGCGCGGCCAGCACCAGCGAGGCCTCGGTCGAGAGCACCTCGAGCCGGCCGATGGCCTCGGACGGGTCGCGCGTGGCCGAGCGCAGCACGCACTCGAACATGTCGAGCCAGCGCTGCACGCTGACTTCGTCGAACAGGCCGGTGTTGTACTGGGCCTCGATCACCAGCCCGCCTTCGAGCGGGCGCAGGTTCAGGAACAGCTCGAAGTTCTCGTACTGGCGCGGCACGGTGTCCTGCCTGACGGACAGGCCGACGAAGCTGTCGGTGCCGCTCGCCACGTCGGGGTCGACGTTGAACATCACGCTCACCAGCGGCAGCCGGCTGGCGTCGCGCTGCAGCGAGAGCTGGCCGAGCAGCGCGCCGTAAGTCAGCGACTGGTGCTCGAAGGCGTCGAGCACGGCGGTGCCGCATTCGCTCATGAGCGCGTCGAAGCGCAGATGCGCATGTGCGTTCACGCGCAGCGGCAGCAGGTTGACGCAGTGGCCCACCAGGCCGGGCATGTCGCGTGCCAGCTGGCCCGAGGCCGGAATGCCGACCACGATGTCGTCCTGCCCCGTCAACCGGTGCAGCGTGGCGACGAAGGCGCCGAGCAGGCCGGCGAACAGGCTGGTGCCGGCCTTGCTGCTGACCGAGCGCATGGCGGTGACCAGGCGGCGGTCGAGCGTGCGTTCGGCGCGCAGCGAAGTGAAGGTGCGCACGGCCGGGCGCGGGTGGTCCAGCGGCAGCTCCAGCACGGGCGGCGTGCCGCCCGAGAAGCGCTCCAGCCAGTAGTCCACGTGCTGCTGCATGTCGGGGTGCGCAGCTTCGGCGGCTTCCGCCGCGGCGAAGTCGGCATAGGACGGCGCGGCCTTCAGCCGCAGCCCCTGGCCGATCTGTTCGGCGTACAGGTGGCCCAGCTGCTCGGTGATGACCGCCCACGACCAGCCGTCGCACACCACGTGGTGGGCCGACATGACGAGTTCATGGTCGTCCTCGCCCAGGCGATACAGCACGGCCCTGAACAGCGGCCCGTGCTCGAGCGAGAAGGGCGTGCACACCGCCGCGTTGTGCGCGGAAGCCAGCACCTGTTCGCGCGATGGCGGGTCGAGCTTGGCGAGGTCCATCATGCCCATCGGCTCGGCCGGGGGCTGGCCGACCAGCATGCAGGTGCCGTCCGGCGAGATGGTGGCGCGCAGCGACTGGTGGCGCTCGACCAGCGCGGCCATCGCAAGGCCCAGCGCCTGCGCATTCAGCGGCCCGTGCAGGCGCAGCAGCACCGATTCGTTGTAGGCCAGCGAAGCTTCCGGGCTCAGCATGGCACCGAGCCAGACTTCGCGCTGCGATTCGGTGGTCGGGATGACGCACTCGATGATCCCGCTGGTGGCGGGGCCCGTTCCGGTGTCGGTCTCGGGGCGCAGGACGGCGTTCATGCTGCGGCCTTTCCATTGACGTGGTGGGTGGATGCCTGCGCCGTGTGCGCGGTCTGCGCCTCCGGCACGTACCAGAAGGGCTGGCCGTCGACGTCGCGCGCCAGCACCGAGCCTTCTTCGGCCGGCTTGCGCACGTCGAAGCTGGTCACGACCGCGGCGCGGCGCGGCAGGAAGCCCGATTCCTGCATCTCCGCGACCGATTCCCTGAAGGCGCGCTGGATGAAGGCGATGTCCTCGGCGCTGTGCGCGCTGGTGAGGAAGCAGGGGAAGTTGTCCAGGATGTGCACGCCGCGGCTGCGCATCATGGCGAACAGCAGGTCCTGCAGCGGGTGGTCTTCGAGCCAGCTCACGCGCCACAGCGAGCCGAAGTGGCGTATCTCCATCGGCGCGCCGACCTCCTTGCACCAGGCCGACATTTCCGCGGCCATGGCGCTGGTGCTGCCCGTGAGCCCGGCCTGCAGCGCGGGGCCGGCTTCCTTCAGGTGCAGGAGCGAGGCCTTGGCCGCCGCCAGCGCCAGCGGGTGGCGCACGAAGGTGCCGGCGAAGTAGGTCACGCCCACGCCGGGAATGGAGTCGTCGCCGTACTGCCAGGCGCCGCCGTCGAGCGCGTCCATGAACTCGCGCTTGCCCGCGATCACGCCCACCGGAAAGCCGCCGCCGATCACCTTGCCGTAGGTGGCGAGATCGGCGCGCACGCCGAACAGCTCCTGCGCGCCGCCCAGCGCGGTGCGGAAGCCGGTGATGACCTCGTCGAAGATCAGCGCGCAGCCGCTCTTGGCGGTGATCTCGCGCAGCTCGTGCAGGAACTCGCGCGGCTGGAAGTCGGGCCGGCGGCTTTGCACCGGCTCGGCCAGCACGGCGGCCAGGTCGTCGGCGTTGTCGCGGATGAAGGCCAGCGCCTCGGGCGTGCCGTAGTCGAGCACACGGATGTCGCCGAACATGCCGCTCATCACGCCCGGCGCGGCCGACAGGCCCTTGCCGCCCTTGCCGGCGCGCACCAGCACTTCGTCGAAGGTGCCGTGGTAGGAGCCCGTGAACACCACCACCGTGCTGCGGCCGGTGACGGTGCGCGCGATGCGCAGCGCCGCCATCACGGCCTCGGAGCCGGTGTTGCACAGGCCGGCGCGGTCGCTGCCCGTGAGCTCGCAGATGAGCGCGGTGACGTCGGCGGCCAGCGGGTGCTGCGGGCCGATCTCGTAGCCCGCGTCGAGCTGCCTGCGCACGGCGTCCTGCACGAAGTCGGGCTGCCAGCCGAACATGTTCATGCCGAAGCCGTTGAGCGCGTCGACGTATTCGTTGCCGTCCAGGTCCCACATCTTCGAGCCCTTGGAACGCTCGATGACGATCTGGTAGGTGATCTCTTTGGTGACCGGGCGGAAGCCGTTGACCACGCGCGGGTCGGCCATGTGCGAGCGGTTGGCCTCGGTGAACTGCTTGCTCTTGATGGTGCGCTCGATGTAGCGGCGCATGAATGCCGCGAGCCGGGCCTTCTGGCGGCCGCTGGGCTCGGCCGTGCGCTGGGTGTGGATGCGGGCGATGGCGCCGAAGGCCTTGGCGACGTCGTAGCGCAGCGGCTCCTTCGACGGCGCGGGCTCGTGGGCGGCGGGTGCCGCCG